>NZ_LKBW01000224.1 GCF_002699855.1 Pseudomonas amygdali
TTTGGTCGGCATACATGCACCTCTAGCTACATGTTATGCCCGAACACAAAATTTCTGACAGTCTCACGGGGCTTTGAGTCGCGGTACCGACTGACAGTCCCGACCTGACGGCTCTGAGCTACACATCGAGGCCATTTCAAAGCCACCATCCCAACCACATTCGTCCCCAATTCAACCTCAATGCCCACGCCCTCCAATTGCCCCACCTCTGCCCACTCCCCCAACTCACGGCCGTGCAGTTTCAAAAAAGCTTCTCGCTCACACCAGGCCCTGGCAAACGCGACCGGGCGCATCGTCTCGGAAACATCCCGCAGTCGCGCACCTACATCTGGCCCGAGATAATCCCGCGCAACAACCTGCCAGTCCGGTACAGGCTGGACCTGCATCAAGTCCACACCCACCGCTCCGTTGAGATTGACCGCAGCCAGAGAGAATCCAGCTTCGTGGCTGATGGAAAAACCGGGCTCCGGCAGGCCGTCGATCATCAATCGCGGCGCGAGACCTGGGGCGCTGATGAACGTGATCGCTTCCGATGGCAATTCGAGCCACTGCTCCACGGCGGTTCGCACGCAAGCCCGAATGCGGTTTCTGGCCTCATCTCTTGCACAGCCTGGCCTGGTGACGCATCTGACCAGCAATACATTCTGCCGAGGGAAGGACTCTGGAGGGGCGAGCCGGCCATCTTCATCGAATGCCCAGCTCGCCCCGCGTTTCATGCCCTGTCAGGTGCCGCCGGGCAGCCGGCCCAGCGACTGCACGCGGGGATATGCTCGCCTTTCATCACCAGGGTCAGTGGGCCAAGGTGCGCATCGTTGCCGACTACGGCGCTATAGAGCACGGCGCTACGTGGGCCCATGTACACGCGCTCGCCGATGCTGACGTGATCAATCTTCATGACCCGGTCTTCGAACAGGTGTGTTTGCGGGCAGGCACCGGCATTCAGCTCACTATCTGCACCGATGCTGACGCAGTCGAATTCGGTGATGTCGGTTGTGTCCATGTAAACCCCTCGGCCAATATTGCAGCCGAGCAGGTTGAAGGCCAGCGGCAACCACGGAGTACCGCGCAGGTAGCGCATGAAGTTTGGTGCGGCCATGCCTTCATAGAGGCTGGTGATACCTTCCGAGAGCCATACGAATGGTGTCCACATAGGGTCTGCGCGTTTGCGATAGCGGCCCATCACCAGCCATTTCAGGGCCGCGATCAGCAGAAAGTTACCCACGCTGTACGCCATGCCGATCACTGCAAGGTAGGCCAGCACCGCGCCCCAGCGCTCGTCGTCGGCGAGAGGCATCAGGTCAAGCATGACCGTGTAGCCAACGGCGATCACTACCGCGTGCGGGGTGACAATGCGCACGCCTTCGACCAGTCCTCGGGCCAGGCGGCGCAGCGGTGAAGGCTTGAAGGTCAGTGATTCGGGAGCGCCACTTACCTGCTCGCGGGCAGGCAGGTGGATCGGTGGTGAGCCCAGCCAGGTGTCGCCGTCGACCATTTTGCTGTTGTGCGGCGCGCAGGAATGGACGCCGATCAGGACGTTTTCCGGCAGCACCGTGCCATCTGAAATGTAACCGCCGTTGCCGACAAAGCTGCGATTGGATACGACTGTGGGTTGCATGGTCATCCAGCCGCCATCGATACGCTCATCGCCCAGCATCACCGCATCGGCGATAAAGGTTTCATCGCCCAGGGTCAGCATGTCCGGGATGACGCCCTGTGCGCTGGAAATCTCGGCGTCGCGCCCCACTTTCGCACCCAACAGTCGATACCAGAAGGGCGAGTACACCGTGGCGTAGATACCGGAAAGCACATTGAGGCTGGCCTCTTGAATCTGACTGATCAGCCACTTGGCGCAATAAGTGTTGCTGTGTACCGCGTAGCGACCCGGCTTGAGACGTGGAAAGACGATCCAGCGCAATGCGGCAGAGGCCAGAACAGTCGCGACAATCAGCACCGCACTGGCCGGGAACGCGAGCAGGAAATAGCGCGCCAGTTGTCCCAATGGTCCGCTGCCCTCGAACCATGGCAAGACGTTCTGCGTGTCGAACCAGTCGATCAGGAAAAAGGTCGGGAAGACCGGGATGAAGAACAGCGTCGCGACCAGCAGAACGCCGAACACGAAGAACAGTTTTTCTGCCCGCAAACGCGCAGGGCTGGTCACAGGCCGCGCAGGTTGGCCGAGCGTGTCGAACGCGCCTACATCACGCGCAGGTGAGCCCTGCCAGATACGACCCGCCGGAACCTCCCGGCCGTCGGCCATGGCCGATTGCGCCTCAAGATGCCCCCACGGACCGATAGCAGTATTGCCCTCCATGATCACGTAGGAACCGACACAGGCATTGTCCTGCAAGGCGATACGTCCCAGATGCAACTGGCCCCGCTCGACGCGCGCGTTCTCGAAGCTCACGCCGTTGCCGACGCTGACCCCGTCACCGATCTCCAGCAGGTCGTGGGCCCGCACCGTGGCCCCGCCGATAATCACTTCCTCACCGATCTTTGCTCCCAGGGCGCGCAGCCACAGGGGATAAAGCGAAGAACCACTCAACAGGTAAGTCGGTGCCGACTCGACCATACGGTCGGCGGCCCACCAGCGAAAGTAAGTGACGCCCCACAATGGGTATATTCCAGGCTTCAGGCGACCAACGATCAGCCATTTGGCCGCCCACGCGATGAAAAACTGCAGAACGGTGGCAATCAGAAACACCGAGATAGAAGCCAGAGTCGCCAAAGCCACAGAGTCGTCAGGCGAACCGGTAAGCAAGTGGTAGGTAAAGAACGGCGCGAGCCACTGGGTCATGCGCAGGCTGACCATTACCGGCAATGCCAGAGCCTGAGCCACGCCGCAACGCCAGCGACGCCACGCGGACGGAGGCGTCCAGTCGACCGGGGCAGCCATCTCTTGCGGTGCTTGATCCAGCACTTCGGCAATCGCGCCGATACGGCGTTGCTGGTAAATGTCGCGCACGGTGATTTGTGCAAAGCGAGGGTTCGCCCGCAAGGCCGAGGCCAAACGTGCTGCAAAGAAGGAGTGCCCGCCCAGATCGGTGAAAAAGTCCGCATCGCGGCGGATCGGCATGCCAGGAAAGAGTGTGGCCAACGCAGCAAACAGTGCGATTTCGCCTTCAGTTTCAGCCACGTCGGACTCTGCGCCAGCACCCGCGGCATCAACCGTCAACGGGCGGGCCTTGAGTGTTTTGCGGTCGATTTTTCCGGACGTGAGGCGCGGCATGCTGTCGAGCAACTCGAAATGCCCCGGCACCATGTACGACGGCAACCGGGCCTGCAAGACCTTGCGCAGCTGGCTGGTGAATGTGGAGTCCGTCGATGTGTCGCAAACCAGATAAGCAATCAGCTGATCAATGCCACCCTCGTTGCGCAACAGGACGGCAACAGTACCTACGCCGGGCTGTTGCGCCAACAGCGCTTCAATCTCGCCCAGTTCGACGCGAAAGCCACGAATTTTCACCTGATCATCGGCACGTCCCAGGCATTGTACTTGCCCTTCATCGTCGATCCGCGCAAGGTCGCCGGTGCGGTACAGGCGCGCATCGTGATAGCCAGTGGACCACGGGTTAGGCAGGAATTTTTCCTGGGTCAGATCCGGTCTGCCCAGATAACCTTCAGCCAGACCGGGGCCGATGATGCACAGTTCGCCGACTTCGCCACGGGGCAGCAGGCTGGGTGCCAGGCTGCTGCCGACCGCTGGGTCATTGGCGATTACCAACAGACCATAATTGGGGAGCGGCGTACCAATCGAGACCGGGCGACCACGCGACAACCGCGCCAGACTCGCCGATACAGTGGCTTCGGTGGGCCCATAGGTGTTGAACATTTGCCGGTTCGGCGTGGCCCAGCGGTCGACCAGCGACTCAGGGCACATCTCGCCGCCCAGATTGATCACCCGCAGGCAGGGGACGTCTTCGCTGAACAGCGCCAGCAAGGTAGGCACCGCGTGCAAAACGCTGATGCGCTGCTCGTTCAGCAGACGTGGCAGGGTTTCGGGGTCTCCGCTGGTTTCCTTTGGGCCTATCCACAACGTTGCGCCCACCAGATAGGCAATCCAGATTTCCTCGAACGACATGTCGAATGCCACGGAAAAGCCCTGGTAGACCCGGTCGCTGGCGCAGATACCGAGTACCGCGTTTTCGCTGCGCAGGAAATGGCAGATGCTGCGCTGGGAAATCAGGATGCCCTTGGGCTTGCCGGTGGAGCCGGAGGTGTAGATCACGTACGCAGGATGATCGGGAAGCACACCACTGCGGCGCACCAACGCTGCGTCGGTCTGTGTCAGCAGCGCTTCGGCCGTCCATACGTTCAGACCGCTACCAGCCAGCAACGGGCTCAGCGCGTTGCAGGACACCAGCCCCACTGCGCTGGCATCGTCCAGGCATATTTGCAGACGCTCCACCGGAGTGTCCTGATCCAGAGGCAGCCAGGCGGCACCCGCCTTGGCGATACCGGCCTGCATCACCAGAAGCTCAATGCCTCGCGGTAGCCACAGACCAACGATGTGCCCAGGCCTTACGCCAGCCTTGATCAGCGCAGAAGCCACCTGATCAGCCTGCCGGTCCAGCTCCCCATAACTGATCCGGTGCTCGCCGAAGATCAGTGCCACTTGCTGCGGATTGCGCCGGGCGCTGGCTTCCAGCAAATCGGCCAGCACTTCCTCGCGCAGCAGTTCAGGTTGAATCGGACCGTAAATCACGTCCGCCGATTGTTCGTTCTGGCAGGTCTGCAGCAGGTTCAGGTTATTCATGGCAGCAAATATTCGCTCGTCTGAAGGAGATGCCTGAGATTTCTGGTTATGGGGTCAGAGCCGGTGCATCAGCGAGTGGCGTGCATTTTGTGGTGACAAGGTGTCCACAATATTTCTGTTTTGATACATTTTGGCTGGAGCGCTGCAGCTCTCACCGCGGTGAAAGAACAGGCTGGCAAGGCGAATATGGCAAAGACTGGCTGTACGAATCTTGAACAACAAAACGAAGATGGCGGATAGCCAACAAGGCATTTATGTATCGACCTTGCAGCTCGATGAGGAAAGCGCAGTTCGCTAAAGTGGATTGCATCCATGACTTGGCATGGGTTAAAGCAGACGCCACAGGGTCTCACGCGTCGCAGGATCGAAAGTCTGCGACTGACGCTTCATGACGCGCCTTAACCCATCGCCAATACAATCCGTCGGCATCGGACAGAACCCATGCTGACGAAACCATGGGCCATTCCAGGGTGGTTCGCGAAATGTTGTCAGGCTTACCGCATCAGCCCGACGCAAATGCGCGTATGCCACGACAGACGACAGCAGGCTTTTTCCAACGCCCTTGCCTGAAGCAAGAAGTTCGACCGAGATATTGTCCAGGTATAAGTAATCATCCAGTAGGCGCATGGCTACGAAACCGATGACTTCATCGCTATGCCTGTCTACAGCAACCATGACCCGGCAGGCTTCGAATCTGTCTGCGCCCAGCGGTGGGCTTTCGGCGACATGAGCCAAAGAGGGAATGATCGTATACCGCTGGCGAGCCCGCGCAGAGAGACGCTGCAACTGCTCCAGATCGTTGTCATGCGACAACCGCAGATCAAATTCCATCTGGCTTTTCTCCTTGGCTGGTCAACACTGCAGGTGAGGACGGCAACACGCATCAGGTGCTGCCGTCGGCCTTGTGCTCTTCAGCCAGGCAGGGCTCAGCGCCCGGCTGAAGAATAGCTATTTGCCATAGCGGCTGATGAACAGCGCGGCGCGTTTGGTCACCACGGGCAGCGAACCCAGATCGATGGTTTCATTCTCGCTGTGGGCACCTTGCCCCCACGCGCCAAGACCGTCCAGGCTCGCCGTTACATATTTGTTCACATAGGAAATATCGGCACCGCCTCTTTCCGCTGACGGAGCCGATTCCAGTGAAGGTCCATCAAGGTCCTGGCTGACCTTGCTGTAGGCTTGCAGAAGTTTGCGATTACTTTCGCGATCAACCATGACCGGCATGATTGCCTTGATCTTCAACTCGCTATGAGTCTGTGGCAGCGAGTGACTGGCTATTTCCTGCAGGCGGGCTTCGGCAGAGCTTCGCTGTTCTTCACTGCTGAACCGCAGGTCGCCATGCACGGACACTATTCTGGCGATTGTGGTTTTTCTCCCCGAGGCAGTGCCTTGCCCGTTTGGTACATCTTCCTGGGCTGTGGCGCCGCCCAGAATGAGCCCAGGGTTGATGGTCAAGCCTTGCTCACCGGAGAGTTTGGAGCGAATTTCATCAAGCACCCGGGCCGACTCGTACACCGCACCGAAACCGGTTTCAGGCTGAAAAATAGTCGCTGAGTGTTTGTCTATGCCGGTACTGGTCAAAAACCATTCGCTCAATCCTCTGCGCTCGGTGATTAACTGATTGGGCGACAAGGCGAATTCAAAGCCCAGTGCTATGTCACTTCTTTTGGCTTCGGCAATCAGCCATTCTCTGGAAATTTCAGTCGGCTTGGCCGCCAGCTCTTCGTCACCAACCAGGACCACAGAGATATTCATGTCCTGCAATGCGCCGCTGTGTTTCAGCGCCTGCAAGGCGTAAAGAATGGTGACCAGGCCGCCCTTATCGTCGATCACTCCGGGGCCTTTGGCTTTTTTGCCGCCATCTATCAATGAATACTCCTGAAACTTGCTGGTGGCCGGAAACACCGTGTCCAGATGGCCTATCAGCAAGATTCGTTTCGCAGACTTGTTACCGTCATGCACCGCGACAAGGCTACCGGCATGGTTCATCCCTGCCGGTAACTCGTGCCAACGGGTATCGAAGCCCAGCGCTTCCAACTCTGCCTTCATCAGATCACCGACCTTGACGACACCGTCCACGTTGTCCGTGCCGCTGTTGATGTTCACCAGTTTTTCAAGCAACGCGACCTGCTCGGCACTGTGACTGTCGACGTACGAAGTAATGCTCTGTTCATCGAGCATCGTTCCTGCCAATGCGCCATGGCAGAAAAACAAAGTCGTGAGCAGGGAAATACTTTTTTTCATGAAGGATAAACTCCGCTTGGCCATTAGTGATGACCGGGGCATTGCGCCCGGGATCTCATCAGATTGCCCACAAGGAGCGATGCTGTGCCGTCATAAGTGTCGGGAAGGCTGATACGGTTCCATTACGCCAGCAAGTGAACCACTATGAAGGCGGACGAACGGTAGTTGAAATTTTTTGGCCCGAAACAACGTCTGGACGGTGAGCCGAATAGCCAGCACAATCGGCTCACCTTATGAGCCGATTAAACCCGTATTCGGCTCACCTCAAAGGCATATCCAATGTCCGAACATCTCTGGATCTACTAGCGCTTCAAACGCGCTGCACTGGTCGCATCGACCGCAGCATCCAGCTCTGCACCGGCCAGAAATTGACTGTAATAGTCGTGCAGCTCGGCTTCCCAGCCCGCCACTTCATCAAGAGCTGCCTCGGCTTCTTCCTTGTTCAGGGCAAAGTGGGCGTGCTGGCTGAGCAGGTTGCCCCGGTTAAGACGTGGCCCTTCGATACCGACTGACATGGCGAGTGCCTGAGCAGGCCCTTCGTCCAGAATCGGCAGTACGTCGTACAGCGGCGATAACCTCCAGACGCCTTCTTTCCAGATGACGGCATGGTTACGAGGATGATCGTCGGCGTTACCGACCAGTACGTTATAAGCCATGCGTCGGTACAGTTCCTGTCGGTCCTGGTCTGGCGCACCACGGCGATACAACTCATCTGCAAGTGCTGCATATTGCCAGTCCGGGTGTGTCCGAGCCTTCCACTCGGCGTCCAGCAAGGTCAAACCGCTGAGCATCGGCAGCCGGCGAAAGCGCCGGGTCGGCTCATCAAAGACGCGGTCGAAGCGCTCGACCAGAAGCGTATTGATTCGCTCGCCGCGATACAAAGAGGTGTTGGCCGCCTGAAGCCCTTTAAGCCCTGCGAACGTCATGCAGGCATGCTCCACAGAGGGCAGGTCATAGTGATCGAACTTATCGCGAGGCTTGGCCAGAATCAGTTTTCTGTCGCCCAGATACGTTCGCTTCGGACGAGCGCCGCCAGCGGAGGATCGCTGATCCCTGACTTTCAGCGCCTCTAATTGCTCACCACTAAGCTGGCTGTCGTAGATCGCTTCACAGGCATCGATGAAATGATCAAGCCCCTTGGCATGCAGGGCTTTGGGGGGCGTCTGGCCCAGTCCGTCCTGTGCTGTGCGAGCCAGTCCGGCCATGATGTTGCCCGCCCTGTCGCTGTTGGGAGATTTGAGCAAAAGCTGTATCGGGTCCAATGGGCCTTTTTCAACCCGATGCAACAACCGCTCCCCCCAGCCATCGGGCATGGCGTCATCGATAAAGCCCGGCACACCGCCATTTTTCGGCACGGAATAGGCCCGCGCAGACAACGGATACCTGAAGGGGTCCGGCACCCAGATGTTCTCCTGCACTGCATCAGGTGAATACTGAAACGTCCCGACACCGGACTGGATCGTCAATTTGCCCAGCGTTAGTGCCTGTCCGCTGACAGGACACTCCATATAAATGTAGGCCTGAGCCATCAGAAGTCCTCCGGCTTGCTTCTGGGCAGGCGAACGCGCTTGCGGTCGGCCGCTTCAAGCTGTTCGACGCTAAACGACTCGTCGTCTCGCAGCCCCTGAAACAAGCGCTCTGACACACCCAGCCCCCAGACCACCAGCATGAAGTCGCGCAGCGATACGCCGTCTGCGCTGCCTGCTTCGATGCGTCGAAATGTACGCAGCGAAATGCCCAGCCGCTCGGCAAGATCCACTTGCCGAACGCCCTGTTGTAGCCGGGCCTGCTTTACCAGCAGGGCAATCCGCAACAGCGTGTCGCTGCATTGAACGGGGAAAAAAGCTTTCATGAGCAGTTACCAGCGAGCAGGCGCGGGGGTTCAAGGAATCACAAAGTAGCACGTTTGCAGGCTTGAACCTGTAGATAATAGATCATAAAAGCACACATTAATGACCATAAAGCCTCATATAAAGGCATCTTAAAAAGTGCTGGATTTCATCCTTACTGAATTCAGACCGTGATTACTACCGCTTGAATCCACGATGTCATGTTCACTGATCACCAACATACACCACCCATCTCCTCTCAAAATGTGGCTTACTGAGACCTGCCATCATCCAATCAGGGAATCTCTTCCCTACCCTCGCGGTCTCTTAACGCATGACGAATTCGCGCTCTGCTTTCATACCCTCCTGGCTTCGCCCTGTTCTGCGTCCGCTGCTGGACCCATATCGCCGTTATCGGCATGCGCGGCTGATCCACGCGGCGCGGATTGCGGTGGGCTTGCTGGTAACGATTCTGTTGACCACGGGCCTCAATCTGCCTCATGGCGAGTGGGCGTCGGTGACAATGCTGATCGTCATCGGCGGTTTGCAACACCACGGCAATATCGGCAAAAAGTCAGTCGAGCGCGCCTACGGAACGTTGATCGGAGCTGGTCTTGGCCTGATCGTGGTGGTCCAGCAGGGCTATCTGGAAATGCCGCTACTGACGTACGCGATGATGTCGGTTATGTGCGGTTTTTTTGCTTATCACGCTATCGGCAAAGGCGGTTACACCGCGCTGCTGTCGGCGATAACGCTGTTTATCGTGGCCGGTCATGGCTACAACCCGATCAGTGACGGGTTGTGGCGCACCGTAGATATTTTGATCGGTATCGCGCTGGCGCTGGCGTTCTCCTTCGCCCTGCCACTGTATGCCGTGTTTTCCTGGCGCTACAACCTGGCCAGTGGCTTGCGTGACTGCGCCAAGGTCTATGGACGAATCGTGCAAGGCCAGCCGGTCACCGCTGACGAGCATCTGAAGCTGAACGCCAGGCTCAACGCCACGATGCTGCAATTGCGCTCGCTGCTGCCGTCGGTTTCCAAGGAAGTGAAGATGTCCATGGTCGAGCTGGACGCCATTCAAGGCCATTTCCGCATGTGCCTGAGCACCCTGGAGATTCTCGCCAATATTCGCCCTGCCGATCTGGATAAAGTGGCGGGCGAGTCGTTTAAAACTTCACTGGATAACGATTACCGGCAGATACGTCGTCAGTTGATCGGCATGGCTCGCGCGCTGCAAACCGGCGCAACCGAGCGTCTGGTGCGCACATCGGAAAGCGCTCCCGCGCAGCCGGTCATTCCAGCCGAGTTGATGGGCTATCACTTGATGACTCAGCAACTGGCACAGAACCTGGACGGGCTCCAGGCACGCCTGGCCAAGACCGCTAAACGCTGGAAGTTTTAAGGAAATACCCGTGCCCGATACCCGCCCGCCCGTGCTGGACGAAATTGATCGACAGTTGATCGCAGCGCTGCAAATCAATGCACGCGAAAGCGTCGCCATGCTCGCCCGTCAACTGGGCATCGCCCGTACCACCGTCACCTCCCGGCTGGCACGCCTGGAAAGCAGCAAGGTGATTACCGGCTATGGCGTGCGCCTTGGCCAGCGAGTGGTCAGTGGCGGATTGCAGGCATACGTCGGCATCACCGTGCAACCTCGTTCGGGCAAGGAAGTGCTGCGCCGACTCAGCGCCATGGCGCAGGTGCAGCAGTTATGTGCGGTCAGTGGCGAGTTCGATTACGTCGCCTGGCTGCGCACGGACTCTCCCGAGCAACTGGACCAACTACTGGACCTGATCGGCAGCGTGGATGGTGTCGAGAAGACCACGACATCGATCATCCTCAGCAGCAAGATCGACCGCGGCCAGCCGGTATAAGCAAGCCATAGCTGCACGAAACCATACAAGATGACCAAAATATTCGTCACTTTGCATAAATAAACAGCATATCGACGACACTTTGCGTCTTATTAACGTGCCCGCCCTTCTCTAGACTGTTGTTTTCGCCGTTGCCCATCAAGGTCCGTCATGAAGAACAACCGTCACCCCGCCAACGGCAAAAAGCCGATCACGATGTTCGGCCCCGACTTCCCCTTCGCCTTCGATCACTGGATCGAACACCCGAAAGGTCTGGGCAGTATCCCGGCTGAAAATCATGGCGCGGAAGTAGCGATTATCGGTGCCGGTATCGCCGGGCTGGTGGCGGCCTACGAGCTGATGAAGATGGGCCTCAAGCCAGTGGTGTACGAAGCCTCCAAGATGGGTGGGCGGTTGCGTTCGCAAGAGTTTGAGGGTGCCAAAGGCATCGTTGCCGAACTGGGCGGCATGCGCTTTCCGGTGTCATCGACCGCATTCTTTCATTACGTCGACAAACTGGGCCTTGAGTCCAGGCCCTTTCCCAACCCGCTGACCGCCGCTTCCGGCAGCACCGTCATCGACCTGGAAGGCACCACCTATTACGCGCAAATGCTCTCGGATCTGCCGGCGCTGTTTCAGGAAGTGGCCGACGCCTGGGCCGACGCACTGGAAAGCGGCTCGCAGTTCGGTGACATCCAGCAGGCCATCCGTGACCGTGATGTGCCGCGCCTCAAAGAGCTGTGGAACAAGCTGGTGCCGCTGTGGGATGACCGCACCTTCTACGATTTCGTCGCGACGTCCGAGGCCTTCGCCAAACTGTCTTTCTATCATCGCGAGGTATTTGGTCAGGTAGGCTTCGGCACCGGCGGCTGGGACTCGGACTTCCCCAACTCGATGCTGGAAATCTTCCGCGTGGTGATGACCAATTGCGATGAGCACCAGCACCTGATCGTGGGCGGCGTGCAGCAAGTGCCGGTCGGTTTGTGGAGCCATGTGCCCGAGCGTTGCGCGCACTGGCCCAAAGGCACCAGCCTGTCTTCGCTGCACCGCGGCGCACCGCGTCCTGGCGTAAAACGCATTGCCCGCGCCGAGGACGGAAGCTTTTCCGTGACTGAACAACTGGGGCGACACCCGGCAATACGCCGCCGTGCTGACCACCTGCCAGAGCTGGCTGCTGACCACGCAGATCGAGTGCGAAGAATCGTTGTTCTCGCAGAAGATGTGGATGGCCCTGGATCGCACACGCTACATGCAATCCTCGAAGACTTTCGTGATGGTCGACCGTCCGTTCTGGAAGGACAAGGACCCGGAAACCGGTCGCGATCTGATGAGCATGACCCTCACCGACCGCCTGACCCGTGGCACTTACCTGTTCGATAACGGCGACGACAAGCCGGGCGTGATCTGCCTGTCTTACTCGTGGATGAGCGATGCGCTGAAGATGCTGCCGCAGCCCATCGAGAAGCGTGTGAAGCTGGCGCTTGATGCGCTGAAGAAGATCTATCCGAAAGTGGACATCGCGGCGCGCATCATCGGCGACCCGATCACCGTTTCGTGGGAGGCCGACCCGCACTTCCTGGGTGCCTTCAAAGGTGCGCTGCCGGGCCATTACCGCTATAACCAGCGCATGTACGCGCACTTCATGCAGCAGGACATGCCCAGCGAACAGCGCGGCATGTTCATCGCCGGTGACGATGTGTCCTGGACACCGGCCTGGGTTGAAGGCGCAGTGCAGACATCGCTCAACGCCGTGTGGGGCATCATGAACCACTTCGGCGGCAAGACTCACGCCGAGAACCCCGGCCCCGGTGACGTGTTTCATGAAATCGGCCCGATTGCACTGGGCGACTGACAGAAGGAAACCCCCATGCGCATTGCGCTGTATCAATGCTCGCCATTGCCGCTGGATATAAGCGGCAACCTGACGCGTCTGGAACAACAGGCCCAGGCTGCCGCAGAGCAAGGGGCACAGCTGCTGATCTGCCCGGAGATGTTCCTGACTGGCTACAACATCGGTGCACAGGCGGTCAGTGAACTGGCGCAAACGCAGGATGGTCCGGCAGCGTCGCGCATTGCCGCCATCGCGCAAGCCAGCGGCATTGCAATTCTGTACGGCTACCCGGAGCGCGGGCCTGATCAGCAGATCTACAACGCCGTGCAGTTGATCGACAGCCAAGGCACACGTCTGTGCAACTACCGCAAGACCCATCTGTTCAGTGAGCTGGACAGGTCGATGTTCGCAGCAGGCGAGGATCATTACCCGGTGGTCGAATTGAACGGCTGGCGTCTGGGCATGTTGATTTGCTACGACGTGGAGTTTCCTGAAAACACCCGTCGGCTTGCGCTGGCAGGGGCCGAACTGATTCTGGTGCCGACCGCGAACATGCTGCCTTACGACTTTGTCTGTGAAGTGACCGTACGGGCGCGAGCGTTCGAGAACCACTGCTACGTGGTGTACGCCAACTATTGCGGCAGCGAAGGCGCGATTCGTTACTGCGGGCTCAGCAGCCTCTGCGCACCGGACGGCAGCCGCCCGTTGCTGGCAGGTCAGGACGAAGGCTTGCTGGTGGGGACGCTGGACAAGGCATTGCTGGTCCAGGCCAGGACGGTGAACGACTATTTCGTCGATCGTCGGCCGGGGCTGTATACGTCGCTGACTTGATCCCGAGGCGTCACGCTCGGCGCTCCTTCACTGGAGTGACAATCTCGATTATCGTGCGACGCTCCGCGTAGGCATGCAGTTCTGGACGCTCCGCGTCCTGCCTTGGTTCAGCCATGCTCGCGAACTTCGCCGGTTATCCGCTAGCATGATGCTTTGCATTCCCTGCCGCCGTGGACACCCTCATGCCTGCCCCGCCTTCCTCTGACATCAAACGCCTAACGCTGGCCAACGGCCTGAATGTGGTGCTGTGTCACGAACCGCGCCTCAAGCGCTGCGCAGCTTCATTGCGCGTCGCGGCGGGCAGCCATGATGCGCCGCAGGCCTGGCCCGGGCTGGCGCATTTTCTGGAGCATCTGTTGTTCCTCGGCACCGAGCGCTTCCCTGCCAGCGAAAACCTGATGACGTTCGTGCAGCACCATGGCGGTCAGGTCAATGCCAGCACACGCGAACGCACCACTGACTTCTTCTTTGAGCTGCCGCAGGCGGTCTTTGCCCAAGGGCTGGAGCGACTGTGCGACATGCTCGCCCGTCCGCGCATGACCATGGCCGATCAACTGCGCGAGCGCGAAGTGCTGCACGCCGAGTTCATCGCCTGGGTCGGCGATAGCGCATCACGCGATCAAGCGCGCCGGCTGGCATCGATCAATCCACAGCATCCGCTGCGCGGCTTTCATGCTGGCAATCGTTACAGCCTGTCAGTGCCCAACCCTGCCTTTCAACAGGCGTTGCAGGACTTTTATCGATGCTTCTATCAGGCAGGGCAGATGACCCTGTGTCTGAGTGGGCCGCTACCAATGGCCGAGCTGGAAACACTGGCAATCAACCATGGCGCAATGTTCGCCAGTGGTGTGAAGGCCATACAACAACCGCCCCCACCGCTGATTGCCAATCGACCAAAGGCTGACCAGCAAAACCACCTGCTGTTTGCCTTTGAGGACTTGCCGGACAAGTCTGACGAAGCGCTGGCGTTCTTCTGTCACTGGCTTAATGCAACTCAGCCGGGCGGACTGATTGCCGAGCTGGTCGACAGGGGCCTTGCCAGCTCCCTGAAAGCCGCACCGCTGTACCAGTTCGGCGGGCAGCTCTTGCTTGATATCGAACTGAAAGATGCCCTCGCGAACACTCTCACCATCAACAGCCTGTTTTTCAGCTGGCTCGATTTTTTCAAGGCTCACTGGCCGTTGCTGGTCGAGCAATACCAAAGCCTCGAACAACGCCGCCTGCACATGCTCGGTGCGTTGGCGCTGGCACATCATTACTGTCGCGAGACGCCTGCGCAGTTAGGCGCGCAAGGCCAAGAGGCATTGCGCGCGCTGCTCGAACAGTTCACGCCCGACGCGCTGATCGGCTCCGCACTCGCCGATACCCA
This sequence comes from Pseudomonas amygdali, assembly GCF_002699855.1. Classification (GTDB taxonomy): domain Bacteria; phylum Pseudomonadota; class Gammaproteobacteria; order Pseudomonadales; family Pseudomonadaceae; genus Aquipseudomonas; species Aquipseudomonas amygdali. The sequence goes on from NZ_LKBW01000224.1 coordinate 14,711, forward strand.
CAGCATCGAGCAGGTCAATTGGCGTTTGCCAGCGCCGAATCCGTTTCTCGATACGGCACTCACCAACAGCGATGAAGCCGCGTTTTATCTGCGCTGGGAACTGCCCTCCCCGCAGCCAACCCTCTGGCGGATGCTCGATACAGGGCTCAAGCCATTGATCGAAGACGCACGTCAGGCTGGTGTGACCCTGACGTTCAGTGCTTACGGGCCTTATTGGCAGCTTCAACTGAACGGCCTGCGCGAGCCGATGGTTGCGGTTATCGAACACGCCCTGCATCGCTTGCAGCACCCTGAGCCCGCATCGCTGGCAGGCGACGAGCCTGAGTTGATTCCGATTCGTCAGTTGCTCAAACAGCTTGCCGATCATTACCTGAGCAGCGAACCGCAACTGACGGTTGGCGATCTGCCGAGCGTATGGGCGGCTTCGCGCTGGATCAGCTTCGCCAGTGGCTTGTGTGCTGCCAGCCAGCCCCTGATAGACGCCACATTGAAAGCAGCACCGGGCGTTCGGCAACCAGACTCACCAACGCTGCCCGCCACTCGCCCTGGCAAGCGCTGGGCGACTGAAGCGTCGTCCTCGTCGGAAGACGCGGTGCTGGTGTTTTGCCCGGCCCCTACGGCCTCCGTTGCAGATGAAGCTGCCTGGCGGTTGCTCGCGCACGTTTCACAAGCGCTCTTCTACCAGCGGCTGCGGGTCGAGCTGCAACTGGGTTACGCCGTGTTCAGTGGCATCAGGCAGATCAATGGAAGGACCGGATTACTGTTTGGTGTTCAATCGCCCTCCTGCGACGCAGGGCAGCTTTTTCAGCACATTGAGACGTTCATCGGCAGATTGCCCGAGCGGGTTCGCGATGCAGATGTGCCTGAGCAGATAAAAGCCCTTTCAGCCCAATTCGAGCCGTTGAGCATGCCGGACCAGCAGCAGGCAGACATGCAGTGGCAAGCGCATCTTGCCGGGCATCAGGGTAGCCATTCGCAGGCGTTGCAACGCGCTCTGTCAAATCTGGATACACACTCGTTACTCGCTGCTGCGGAGCAACTGACCAATGCCACTGGCGGCTGGCTGATCGTGGCCAATCGCCCTGCCAACGCGGCCATCCCGCTATCCTTACCTGAACGGTAATGGTCTTTCCTGCAGATTCCAGTCCTGCGCAATTGTTAAATTGAGTAACATAGCTCCCTAACTATCTGAACGTATGCCTTCAGCGATGCACTAAGATGTAGTCACCAACCGCAGCACTTATCCGAGGAGATTTTTATGTCGTGGACTAAACCTGCTTACACTGATCTGCGTATCGGTTTTGAAGTCACCATGTACTTCGCAAGCCGTTGATTTCAGTGCGCTGTGAAGCCTCGGTTCGCCGGGGCTTTTTTTATGGTTGTGGCTGTTTTTTATTTCAGAACGTGTGCCAGGAGCTGTCATGTACATCCAGATTCTAGGTTCTGCTGCTGGTGGTGGATTCCCCCAGTGGAACTGCAACTGCGTCAACTGCGCAGGTTTTCGCGACGGTAGCCTGCGTGCTCACGCGCGGACCCAGTCGTCGATTGCGCTGTCCGACGACGGCATAAACTGGGTGCTGTGCAACGCCTCACCGGATATCCGTGCGCAACTGCAGAGCTTTGCGCCAATGCAGCCGGGGCGCGCATTGCGCGACACCGGCATCAGCGCGATCGTGTTGATGGACAGCCAGATCGACCACACCACCGGTTTGCTGAGCCTGCGCGAAGGCTGCCCGCACCAGGTCTGGTGTACAGACATGGTCCATGAAGACCTGAGCACCGGCTTCCCGTTGTTCGAAATGCTCAAGCACTGGAACGGCGGCCTGAACTGGAACCGCATTGAGCTGCAAGGCAGCTTCGTGATCCCTGCCTGCCCGAACCTGCGTTTCACGCCCTTCCCACTGCGCAGCGCCGCGCCACCGTATTCGCCGCACCGTTTCGACCCGCATCCGGGCGACAACATCGGCCTGCTGGTCGAAGACACCCGCACCGGCGGCAAGCTGTTCTATGCCCCGGGCCTGGGCAAGATCGATGAAGCACTGGCCGAGAAGATGCGTGACGCCGACTGCCTGCTGGTCGACGGCACAATGTGGGACGACGACGAAATGCAGCGCCGTGGCGTCGGCACGCGTACCGGCCGGGAAATGGGCCATCTGGCACAGAACGGCCCCGGCGGCATGCTGGAAGTCCTCGAAGGCTTTCCCGAGCAGCGCAAAGTGCTTATCCACATCAACAACACCAACCCGATTCTCGACGAAGACTCCCCGGAACGTGCGGAGCTGGTTCGTCGCAACGTCGAAGTGGCCTTCGATGGCATGAGCATCGAGCTTTAGGAGCTGACATGAGCGAAGCGACTGCACTGCCCCCCGCCGAATTCGAACAGGCCTTGCGCGCCAAGGGTGCCTATTACCACATCTATCACCCGTACCATGTGGCGATGTACGAGGGTCGTGCAACCCGCGAGCAGATTCAGGGCTGGGTCGCCAACCGTTTCTACTATCAGGTGAACATTCCGCTCAAGGACGCGGCGATTCTGGCCAACTGTCCGGATCGCGAGATCCGTCGCGAGTGGATTCAGCGCTTGCTTGACCATGACGGCGCGCCCGGCGAAGACGGCGGTATCGAAGCCTGGCTGCGCCTCGGTCAGGCCGTGGGGCTCGACCCGGACCAACTGCGCTCGCAGGAACTGGTGCTGCCGGGTGTGCGTTTTGCCGTTGACGCCTACGTAAACTTCGCCCGCCGCGCCAACTGGCAGGAAGCGGCCAGCAGCTCGCTGACTGAACTGTTCGCGCCGCAGATCCACCAATCGCGCCTGGACAGCTGGCCGCAGCATTACCCGTGGATCGACCCGGCCGGCTACGAGTATTTCCGCACTCGCCTGGGCCAGGCCCGACGCGACGTGGAACACGGCCTCGCCATCACGTTACAGCACTACACTACATATAAAGGCCAGCAGCGCATGCTGGAAATCCTGCAGTTCAAGCTCGATATCCTGTGGAGCATGCTCGATGCGATGTCCATGGCTTACGAGCTGAACCGCCCGCCGTATCACAGCGTTACAGACCAAAAAGTCTGGCATAAGGGGATTACGCTATGAAGCACGATCCGCAGTTCCGAGCGTTGACACCCAAATGGCATCAAGGCTACCGCTTTCAGTACGAGCCTGCGCAAAAGGCGCATGTGGTGCTTTACCCTGAGGGCATGATCAAACTCAATGATAGCGCTGCCCTGATTGGCGGGCTGATCGATGGCATGCGCACCATCACCGCCATCATTCATGAGCTTCAGCAGCAGTTCCCCAATGTTCCCGAACTGGGCATGGACGTCGACGAGTTCATGGAAGGCGCCAAAAAGAAAAACTGGATCGATCTTGTCTGACCTGGCCCCCGTCACCAACACCCCCTACATACCGCCCACTCCCGAGGTCGGGCTGCCCCTGTGGCTGCTCGCCGAGCTGACCTATCGCTGCCCGTTGCAGTGCCCGTATTGCTCCAACCCGCTGGATTTTGCCAAACAGGGCCAGGAGCTGAGCACTGAGCAGTGGTTCAAGGTCATGCAGGAAGCGCGGGAAATGGGGGCGGCGCAGATCGGTTTTTCAGGCGGCGAGCCGCTGGTGCGCCAGGACCTCGCCGAACTGATCGCCGAGGCCCGGCGTCTGGGCTTCTACACCAACCTGATCACCTCGGGCATCGGCCTTACCGAAGAAAAGATCATCGCCTTCAAGGAAGCAGGCCTGGACCACATCCAGATCAGCTTTCAGGCCAGCGACGAGCAGGTCAACAACATGCTCGCCGGCTCGAAAAAAGCCTTCGCGCAAAAACTGGAGATGGCCAAGGCGGTCAAAAAGCACGGCTACCCGATGGTGCTGAATTTCGTCACCCATCGGCACAACATCGACCGCATCGACAAGATCATCGAGCTGTGTCTGGCGCTTGAAGCGGACTTCGTCGAACTGGCCACCTGTCAGTTCTATGGCTGGGCGCACCTGAATCGCCTCGGCCTGCTGCCGACCAAGGATCAACTGGTCCGCGCCGAAGCCGTCACCAATGAATACCGCGTCCGGCTGGAGGCAGAGAATCATCCGTGCAAGCTGATTTTCGTCACGCCTGATTATTACGAAGAGCGTCCCAAAGCGTGCATGAACGGCTGGGGCAATATCTTCCTGACCGTGACACCAGATGGCACCGCACTGCCCTGCCACGGCGCACGGCAGATGCCGATCCAGTTCCCCAACGTGCGCGACCACAGCATGCAGCACATCTGGTACGACTCGTTTGGCTTCAATCGCTTCCGCGGTTACGACTGGATGCCCGAGCCGTGCCGTTCGTGTGACGAGAAGGAAAAGGACTTCGGCGGTTGTCGCTGCCAGGCCTTCATGCTGACCGGCGACGCGGCCAATGCCGACCCGGTGTGCAGCAAGTCCTACCACCACGGGATCATCACTCAGGCTCGTGACGAGTCCGAAACCGCTACTCAAACCATTGAAGAGCTGGCCTTTCGCAATGACCGAAACTCACGACTCATCGCAAAATCCTCCTGAACGCCTAAGCGCCGCCCAAGCGGTCGCTGCAGGCGTCGACTTCGCCGAACTGGATGTCAGCTCGGCGGGCCTGTTCTGGAACGAATACCGCCCCGAAGACGGCGCCTGTCGTATCTGGCACTGGTACGCGAACAGCAAGCGCTGCCTGACACCACAAGGCTTCAGCGTTCGCAGCCGGGTGTATGAATACGGTGGTGGTTCGTTCTGTCTGGCCGACGACGCGCTAGTGTTCGTCAATGAGCGCGACCAGCAATTGTACCGCCAGACGCTGGGCGCCAGCGCGCCGGTTGCGCTGACGGAGGGCGACAAGCGTTATGGCGGCCTGTTCTTTAGCGGTGGTCAGATTCTCGCCGTTGAAGAAGACCGCAATACGCATCGGCTGGTCGCTATCGATCTGGCTGACGGGCAGCGCCGATTGCTGGCAGAAGGCGCTGATTTCTACGCATCGCCGATCATCAGCGCCGACGGCAAGCGCCTGGCCTGGATCGAATGGCAACGCCCGCATCAGCCGTGGACCAGCACCCGCTTGATGTGTGCAGCGAGACAAGACGACGGCAGCTGGGGCACTGCGCAGTGTGTTGCAGGCGAAGGCGCACAAGAGTCGCTGCAACAGCCACGTTTTGACGCCCACGGTCGCCTGCATTGCCTGACTGATCGCGCTGGCTTCTGGCAGCCGTGGGGTGAATCGCCTTCCGGGTTTGCGCCGCTGCCCGCCAGCCCGGCCGATCACGCTTCTGCGCCTTGGCAACTGGGCAGCTGCACCTGGCTGCCAATCAACGATGGCTATCTGGCGAGCTGGATCGAAGACGGCTCCAGTGTTCTGGGGCTTTGTCAGGCTGACGGCAGCGTCGAGGATTTCAGCGTTGGCTACAGCCGCTTTCGCAGCCTCGCCATTGACGAAGAGTTCGTGTATTGCATCGCGGCATCCGCGGTGAGCACATCTGCCGTGCTGGCTATTTCTCGCCACGACGCCGGTGTTCAGGTGCTTGCCGGGGGAGGCTCGCCGCTGCCGCCCGAACTGATCAGCCGCCCTCAGCCGCTGCGTTATCCCAGCGGTGGAGCCGAGGCCTACGGCTATTTCTACCCGGCCATGACCGGCACGCAAAAACCGCCATTGGTGGTGTTCATCCATGGTGGCCCGACTTCCGCCTGCTACCCGGTGCTGGACCCACGTATTCAGTATTGGACACACCGCGGCTTCGCCGTGGCAGACCTCAATTATCGCGGCAGCAGCGGCTACGGTCGCGCCTATCGGCAAGGCCTGCACCTGGCATGGGGCGTGGCGGACGTGGAAGATGCCTGTGCGGTTGTCACGCATCTGGCGGGACGTGGCCTGATTGACCAAGGACAGGCCTTCATTCGCGGCGCCAGCGCGGGTGGTTACACCACACTTTGTACATTGGCCTTCAAGGATGTGTTTCGTGCAGGTGCCAGTCTTTATGGCGTCAGCGACCCGGTAGCACTGGCCAGGGCCACGCATAAATTCGAGGGCGATTACCTGGACTGGCTGATCGGCGACCCGGACAAGGACATCGAGCGTTATCAGGATCGAACGCCGCTGTTGCACGCAGACCGCATCAAGGTGCCGGTGATTTTCTTTCAAGGCGAGCTGGATGCCGTGGTAGTGCCCGAACAGACCCGGGCCATGCTCAAAGCCCTGCAAGACAACGGCATCAAGACTGAAGCGCACTTCTACGCAGACGAGCATCATGGATTCCGCAAGGCGAGTAACCTGGCAGATGCTCTGGAGAAAGAATGGCGTTTTTATCGGGATGTGCTTGATGCCTGATCAAGCCGTGTGATCGTTCCCGCAGCAGGGAACGATCAACGAGTGCTACTGCGTGGTCGGGCGACCTTGTTACTTGCGCGAGAGTTACTTGCGCGAGACGATGATGTAGATCGCGTGGATGATCCCCGGGATATAACCCAGCAGGGTCAGCAGGATATTCAGCCAAAAAGCGCCAGCAAAGCCTACTTGCATGAACACGCCTACCGGAGGCAGCAGAATGGCGAAAATGATACGAATGATGTCCATGAAAAGCTCCTGATTGAATTGGCTCTGATTGGCCATACAGCTAATCGACCCTGGCCGTCGGTGAGGGTTCAACCGGCTCTGGCACCGCGCCATTATTCTTTCTCGGGAGAGGATCAGGACAAGCGTTGCACTGCGGGCACAGCATCGTGTGCTGCGAGCGGAAAGAAAACAGAATCGTCAAAACGCAAACAAAGAAAACCCCGCCTAAGCGGGGCTTTCCAGACTGTTTCCCTGATTTCCCTTTCACCCCACCGTCCTGGCAGGCTTCCCTACGTGTCCCTGTTATGTCTTGTTGCGCGTCCTGCGCTACGTCCATGGGTGAAGATTAACTTTGGATCCCTTTCTTGGGAAGAGGTCAATTGGCACCACGCAGTGTAAGCAAATGCTTACAAGGCTTTTGCAGGTCAGAATTGTGACGCCTTCAACAGGTACAGCGAATCGCTGCCCGCGCGCACCGAGGCATCCAGCGAGTGGATACGCGGCAGCAGGCGCGCGAAGTAGAAGCGTGCGGTGCCCAGCTTGCTCGCATAGAACTCCTCCTGCTGCTCTTTACCGAGCGCCGCCTTGGCCATCATCGCCCACATGTAGGCGTAGGCGGTGTAACCAAACAGATGCAGATACTCCACAGACGCAGCGCCGATTTCATTGGGATTACCGCGCGAGCGGTCCAGCACCCAGCCAGTCAGCTCATCCAGCATGTTCAAGGCTTTTGCCAGCGGCTGGGCGAACTCGTTAAGTGCGCCATCCGCGCCATTGATGAACTGGCGCACTTCATCCGAAAACAACTGATAGAACGCGCCGTTCGAACCGACGATCTTGCGCCCCACCAGGTCAAGCGCCTGAATGCCATTGGTGCCTTCGTAGATCTGCGTAATGCGCACGTCACGTACCAGCTGTTCCTGGCCCCACTCACGGATGTAACCGTGACCGCCGAAATCTGCTGGCCATGAACAGTGGTTTCCAGACCGATATCACTCAGGAACGCCTTGGCGACCGGGGTCAGCAGCGCCACCAGATCATCGGCACGCTTGCGCGCGGCATCGTCTTCGCTGAACTTGGCGATATCCAGTTGCAGTGCGACGTAGCTGGAAAACGCACGACCGCCTTCGTTGAACGCCTTCATGGTCAACAGCATGCGACGCACGTCGGGGTGGACGATGATCGGGTCAGCAGCCTTGTCCTTGTTCTGCGCTCCGGTCGGGGCGCGGCTCTGTAAACGATCCAGCGCATACTCGACGGCGCTCTGGTAAGACCGCACGCCCGACGCCAGGCCCTGAATACCAACGCCCAGACGCTCGTAGTTCATCATTGTGAACATCGCCGCCAGCCCTTTGTTCGGTTCGCCGATCAGGTAGCCGGTAGCGTCGTCGAAGTTCATCACGCAGGTCGCCGAAGCCTGGATACCCATCTTGTGCTCGATCGAGCCACAGCTGACGGTGTTGCGCTCGCCAAGGCTGCCGTCGTCGCCGACCATGAACTTGGGCACCAGAAACAGCGAAATGCCTTTCGGCCCGGGCGGTGCATCCGGCAACTTGGCCAAGACCAGATGAATGATGTTTTCGGTCAGGTCGTGTTCGCCGCCGGTAATGAAAATCTTGCTGCCGGTGATCTTGTAAGCGCCGTCCGCCTGCGGTTCGGCCCGGGTCCGAATGATGCCCAGATCGGTACCGGCGTGGGCCTCGGTCAGGCACATCGACCCGGCCCAGACGCCTGAATACATATTGGGCAGAAATTTGGTCTTGAGCGCTTCGCTGGCGTGGGTGTCTATCGATACGCAGGCGCCGGACGTGAGCATCGCGTACAGACCGAACGCCAGGCTGGCAGAGTTGAGCATCTCTTCGACCTGAGCCGACACCACCTTGGGCATGCCCATGCCGCCAAACTCGGGATTGCCGCCTACACCGACCCAGCCGCCCTCAGCGTAGGTCTTATAGGCCTCGGGAAAACCTGCAGGTGTGGTGACGACGGTGTCCTTCCAGTGGCAGCCCTCCTCGTCACCGTTACGGCTCAGCGGCGCAATGGTCTTGCTGGTCACTTTACCGGCTTCTTCGAGAATGGCTTCGACCGTTTCAGCATCGACTGTTTCGGCCAGCTCGGGCAGTTGAGCCCAGAGCTTTGAAACCTCGAAGACTTCATTGAGGACGAAGCGCATATCGCGCAGTGGCGCTTTGTAGTCAGCCATGGCAAACCTCGTGAACACGGAGCGAAATTCTGTTGGAGGCTGATCGATGCATGCAGAGACGCAGATCAGCAGTCGAGTTTCACGAGTCTACCCGAACAACATTTCAGAGACATAGGGTCGTGTCATGACTGAATAGTCATAGCAGGTCACGGGGAAAAATAGCAGGATTGGCTCAGGTGGCCGCTTCAGTTGTACGAACAGCGCCGCGCCGGTTCAACTGCCCGTAAGCGACCACGCAGTTGCGCCCGGCCCCCTTGGCCGCATACAGCGCCTGGTCAGCACTCTTGAGCACCTCTTCCGGCGTGCGATGTTCCGGCTGGCGTTCGGCAACGCCGATACTGACCGTTACCGACACGCTGCCTGCCTGCGCTCCACCGCGGCGTTGTCGGCCTTGCTGATCATCCTGAGGACGACTGTCCTTGTTGCGCAGCTGAATCTCGTAATTGGCGATGGTCTCGCGGATGGCTTCCAGATGCGGCATGCATTCATCAATGGTCTTGGCGGCAAACACGATGGCGAACTCTTCGCCCCCATAGCGATACGCCTTGCCACCACCGTTGGTGATTTTCGACAGTTTGCTGGCCACCAGACGCAGCACCTGATCGCCCACATCGTGGCCGTGGGTGTCGTTGAATTTCTTGAAGTGATCCACGTCGCTCATCGCCAGCACATAGTTGCGTCCCAGACGCTGCATGCGTTCATTGAGCGCCCGGCGACCAGGCAGTCCGGTCAGTTCATCCCGGAAGGCCATCTGATACGCCTCGTGAGCCACGGCGGCGGCAATCATCAGCATCACCTGACTGCAGAGGATATTCAGCGTGAACGGCAGGATGAAGGTTTTCGGCAGTGCCCAGAACAATCCCAGCAGGCCGACAATCTGCGCGGCGTGCAGCGGTCGCGGTTTTTCCAGGTATTGCCAGATCAACACCCCGAATGACACCAGGAACATGGCATAGGACAGCTGAATCAGACTCATCCAGGCACCGTGCAGCGCAGGCCAGCGGATGTCGGCCAGCCAGACTTGCAGTTCGACCGGATAACTCTGTTCAAGACCCAGCGCCACACTGCCTACCGCCACCAATACCGCGAGCCGCGCGACCATGTCCTGAAACAGATGCGTACGTTCTTCCCACGCGGCATACAGCCCGAACAGCACAGGCAGCAGCAGGCAGACCAGGTGGAAAATCACCGCCGCATCCTCACGGACCTTGCCGTTATCGCGGTAAAAATCGGTCTGGGTATCCAGCAGGTAGTAGGCGATATACACCGTGAGCATCAGAAACAGCTCGCGCTGACGCCGGTAAACACAGCAATACGCACCGCCCAACAGCAGAACCAGCGTGGGCAGCACATTGAATAGCGATGTGAAGAAGACGTTCAGGTCCTTTACGTACGCAGCCGCAAGCCCCGCCACCAGCAGACCCAGTGAAGGCAAAAAATGACTCAATCGCGCAGCTGATGGACGCAACAAAAGGGGTTATCTCCTACCCGGCATCTGAATGAATGGCTGACCTGATGGCATTGTGCCCTCCGCCAGCGAACAATGCATCGGCAGGATCAATAAACGAGCTACTTTCTGTAACGGCAGGAGGTGGGAAATGTTTATTGCGGAAGTCGCGGGCGTTGGTGCTATCTGTATCTCGGACCGCATTGAATAGCGCCCCATGGCTGCGATGTGACGCAGAGCGTCACGAAATGCATTACCACGCGCAGTGATGGAAACGAGAGTTATCCGGGGTCAGTGCTCCCCAAAGTCTCGTTGAGATTGGTGTTAACAATGAGCCAAAACGCACCCATAAAAAAACCGCCTGATCAGCGATCAGGCGGTTTTCATGACCGCAGCGAGGCTTAGTAAGCCAGGCCGAAGTCTTCCTCTTTCATGTCCATCAGGTTGGCAGCGCCCGACAGGATGGCGGCAACGTGCGTGCGAGTGCGCGGCAGGATGCGCTGGAAGTAGAAGCGCGCGGTCTGGATCTTGGCGCGGTAGAACGCCTCATCCGACGTACCGGCAGCCAGCTTCTCGGCCGCAAGACGCGCCATGTCGGCCCAGAAGTACGCCAGGCAGGCATAACCGGAGAACATGATGTAATCCACCGAAGCTGCGCCGACTTCTTCGCGATCCTTCATGGCCGCCATGCCGACTTTCAGGGTCAGGTCGCCCCACTCCTTGTTCAGCGCGGCCAAAGGCGTCACGAATTCCTGAACGGCTTCGTTACCCTCATTGCCCTGACAGAACTTGTGGACGATCTTGGTGAAGCCCTTGAGCGCTTCGCCCTGAGTCATCAGCACTTTACGGCCCAGCAGGTCGAGAGCCTGAATGCCGGTGGTGCCTTCGTACAGCATCGAAATCCGGCAGTCGCGAACGTTCTGTTCCATGCCCCACTCGGCAATGAAACCGTGACCGCCGTAGATCTGCACACCGTGGTTGGCGGCTTCAAAGCCCACTTCGGTCATGAAGGCCTTGGCAATCGGCGTCATGAACGCCAGCAAGGCGTCGGCGGCTTTCTTTTGCTCCGGGTCTTCGCTGTACTTGACGATATCGACCTGTTTGGCCGTGAAGTACACCATGGCACGCGTGCCTTCGGCGAAAGCCTTCATGGTCAGCAGCATGCGGCGCACGTCTGGATGGACGATGATCGGGTCAGCGGCCTTGTCCGGTGCTTTAGGGCCGGTCAACGAACGCATCTGCAGACGGTCACGGGCATATTGCAGGCCGCCCTGGAAGGCCACTTCGGCATGCGCCAGACCTTGCAGCGCAGTGCCCAGACGCGCGGTGTTCATGAACGTGAACATGCAGTTCAGACCCTTGTTCGGCGGGCCGATCAGGTAGCCGGTAGCGCCGTCGAAGTTCATCACGCAGGTGGCGTTGCCGTGGATGCCCATCTTGTGTTCGATGGAGCCACAGTTAACCGCGTTGCGATCAACGATGCTGCCATCGGCAGCCGAGAGGAACTTGGGCACAATGAACAGCGAAATGCCTTTGGTGCCAGCCGGTGCGTCCGGCAGACGCGCCAGCACGATGTGGACGATGTTATCGGCCATGTCGTGTTCGCCAGCGGAAATGAAAATCTTGGTGCCGGTAACCTTGTAGGTCCCGTCAGCCTGAGGTTCAGCCCTGGTGCGCAGCATGCCCAGGTCAGTGCCGCAGTGGGATTCGGTCAGGCACATGGTGCCGGTCCATTCGCCGGAGACCAGCTTGGTCAGGTAGGCGTCCTGCTGCTCGGGAGTGCCGTGCTCGGAGATGGTGTTCATCGCACCATGCGACAGGCCAGGGTACATGCCCCACGACCAGTTCGCTTCGCCGACCATCTCGCTCACTGCCAGACCCAGCGACTCGGGCAAGCCCTGGCCGCCATGCGCAACGTCATGCGCCAGACTCGGCCAACCGCCCTCGACAAATTGCTTGTAAGCCTGCTTGAAACCGGTCGGTGTCTTCACGCCCGACTCGCTCCAGGTGCAGCCCTCGGTATCGCCCACCCGGTTCAGCGGTGCCAGAACCTGCTCGCAGAACTTGGCACCCTCTTCGAGAATGGCGTCGACCATGTCCGGGGTGGCGTCATGACAGGCTGGCAGACTTTGATAGTGCGCTTCATAACCGAGCAGCTCATCACGGACGAAACGAATATCACGCAAGGGGGCCTTGTAGTCAGGCATAGCGATAAACCTCTGCTGATGAATCCTGGAACGAATGACCGGGCGGTCGCTGAAAGCATAGCCTCAAGCACCAGACAATCTCGTATGCCTTGCGGTCAAACAGGTGTTTGAAACATACGTTTACGCCCAATCCTTGTCAATAGCGAAGCGCGCACCATTCGTCCACCCTGCTCTACAGACCGCGCAGGCAAAGGCATCAGGCGCAGGCGCAGGAAAAACGTAAGCGCAAGTTTAGTCGAGGGTGGAAGGTGTTACGGGGGCGATACAGGAGGGTGATGGCGGGCAATTCAGCAAACGACGCCGTGCAGGTGTGACACGGCGTAGGCGTTACACGAAGCTTTAGAACACAGGATGTTAAGCGTAAGTGTCGATCAGAGTGCCAAGCGCTTCGTCGCTGGCCTTTTGAACCGCAACCCCGGCTTCGACCTGACTCTTGCCGGCGTTGAGCTCGACAATATTGGCAGACAGGTCAGAACGCTGGCTGCGGTCGACGGAACGCAGGTTTTCGAGCTGAAAGTCGGAAGACTGGCTTCTGCCCGACACTTCGATGTTGGAGCTGGCGATCTGGGTGGCCGCCTGATCCACACGACCTTGCCCGACCTGCATAGCGCTTAAGCCCGGGTAGAGGGTGTTGTTCATGGTGATTTGCATAAGCCGATCCTCAGTTCAAAAAACGAACACGTGCCATTGAACCAGCATTTGCGCAGAAATACTCGACAAATAGACTAATGGCACTAGGCCGCATGATAGCCTGACTCTTGAAAAAACCAAAACAACGTTGCCTGTCAGCAAGATAGCGACGCTGTCAGCGCAGTTGCCCTAATTCAAGGTATTGCGCCACATTTCCGGCGCTCGCCTCGTTCAATCGTGGCACGCGTCCAAGACAGGGTGCAGGCAGACGCTCGACCAGCGTGGCGAGGTTTTCCTCAAGCCGCGAGGTGTTTGCGTCTATGACGTTGGCCACCCAGCCTGCCAGGTGCAGACCGTCCCGGGCGATGGCTTCGGCAGTCAGCAGCGCATGATTGATACAGCCCAGACGCACGCCCACCACCAGAATGATCGGCAGATCCAGCGCAATGGCCAGATCAGAAAGGTTGCTCTGCCCGGCCAAGGGCACGCGCCAGCCGCCTGCGCCTTCGATCAAGGTGAAGTCGGCCTGTTTATCCAGAATGTGCTGCATCGGCTTCAGCAACGAGTCGACCGTCAACACGACACCTGCCTCGCGCGCGGCCAGATGCGGCGCAATGGCCGGTTCGAAAGCCAGCGGATTGACTTCATCGTAATCCAGCTCGACAGAGCACTCGGCCTGTAACGCCAGCGCGTCGGAATTGCGTAGTCCCTGTGCAGTCACTACGCAACCGGATGCCACAGGCTTGCCCGCTGCGGTGCTCAAGCCCTTCAAGCGGACGGCATGCAGCAAACCGGCAGCTACCGTGGTCTTGCCAGCATCGGTATCGGTTCCGGTGATGAAATAAGCAGCGCTCATCTCGGTAATCTTCCTTATGACGTGGAGCCGTCAGGCTTTTTCAAGCACCGCGTACACCACTTGATAGGTAGCGGGCAGACCGGCTTCCTGACGGAAGGCTTCGTAGGCCTGAACCATGCCCTTGATCCGCTCGCGTCCGGTCAGGCCACTGGGCCGCCCAGGGTTGAGGTTGTGCGCCCCGAGCGCTTTCAGCTCATGCGTCAGGCTGCGCACATCGGGGTAATGCAACACCTGCGGGCACACATCCAGGCTGCGCACCTGTAAACCGCTGGCAGCGCACAACTGACGATAATCATCCTCGTGACGAAAGCGGTTTACATGAACCTGGCCGTCGACTGCCTGCCAGCTGTCACGCAACTCGTACAGCGTGCCGACGCACAGGCTGGCGAAGGCAAACACACCGCCTGGTTGCAATACCCGGTGAGCCTCACGGAGCACCGCGGCGAAATCCGCACACCACTGCACAGCGAGGCTGGAGAAAATCAGCCCGCAACTCTGATCACGCAGTGGCAGGTGCTCGGCATCACCTGCCACAAAGTGCTGTGCACCGCCCAATGGCTGCGCATGGCGCAACATGCCTTCGGCGATATCCAGCGCGATGCCTTCGCTGCCACTGAAAACCTGATCCAGTGCCCGGCTGAAATAGCCAGTGCCGCTCCCCAGATCCAGCCAGCGAACCGGACTGAACTGCGCAGGCAGACGCGACAGCAGCTCGCTGCCGACGCTGCGCTGTAGTTCGGCCACGCTGTCATAGCTGCCCGCGGCCCGGGAAAAAGACGCGGCGACCTGCCGTTTGTCCGGCAGGACAGAGGGCGGTTTGGGCATAGAAAGATCAGTCATCGTCCAACTCGTGCAGAAAGGCGTGAATCGCAGCGGCTACTCCGTGGGGGTTTTCCACAAGGAATGCATGACTGGCCTGTTCGATCAGACCGACCTCGACATCCGGCAACAAGGCCAGCAGATCACTTGCTGCTTCAGCCGGCACGAACGCATCAAGTCCGGCAAACAGGTGCAGTTGCGGGCCGCGATAGGTTTGCAGCGCGCTACGTGTATCGAGTTGCTGGAGTATCTTCAGCCCATCGACCAAAGCAGTTTTGGAGCTGTGCGGCGCGCCAGCCTTGAGTAACCGGGCGAGACCGCGTGAGTCTACTGCGCCTTGAGTGCATAACAGGCTGAAACGCTTGAGGGTCGCGTCATGGTCAGCGGAACAGCCAGCCAGAAACGCATCGAAATCCTGCGCGGGCATCGCATTCGGCCACGCGCCCTGGGTGACGAAACAGGCATTACTGGCCAGGGTCAGCAGCCCGCAGCAACCTTCGCCACGCCGTGCTGCCAGCTCGGCGGCAAGCATGCCGCCCAGCGACCAGCCGCCCAGCCAGACGTTATCCGGCAGGTTGGCATCCAGTTCGTCGAGCCAGTCAGGCAGGTCGCAGCTGTCGATATCCGGCAACGGCTCGATTTCGACCCGCAGGTGCTCGTCAAGCCCGCGCAACGCGGCGGCAAGCGGCTCCAGCGGCGAAACGCCCAAGCCCCAGCCCGGCAGTAGAATCAAACGATCACGCATGGACGGGCTCCGTGGATTCACTTGCATCCAGCAGCGGGTAGCACTGCTCCAGAGCCTCCAATAATAGCTGTACGTCGGCCTTGCTGTGCGCGGCAGACAACGTTACGCGCGATCGGGCACTGCCCGCAGGCACGGTCGGCGGACGAATCGCCGTCACCAGCAAGCCACGCTCACGTAGCAACTGCGACAGACGCAGAGCCCGTCCGGCATCGCCGATCAGGATTGGCTGGATCGGCGTAAAGCTGTCCATCAACTGCAGGCCGATCTGCTCGGCACCCTGACGAAACTGCTGGATCAGGCTCGCCAGATGCTCGCGACGCCAATGTTCGGTACGCAGCAATTGCAGGCTTTTCAAGGTCGCGCAGGCCAGCGCAGGTGGCTGGCTGGTGGTGTAAATGTAGGGCCGGGCGAACTGGATCAAGGTTTCGATCAACTCTTCACTGCCGGCCACGAATGCTCCAGAGGTGCCGAACGATTTGCCGAGGGTGCCGACCAGTACCGGCACATCCTCCACGCTCAGGCCGAAGTGCTCGACGATTCCGGCACCGTTTGTACCCAGCGGCCCGAAGCCGTGGGCGTCATCCACCATCAGCCAGGCACCCTTGGCCTTCGCAGCCTGGGCCAGCGCAGGCAAGTCAGCGATGTCACCATCCATGCTGAACACACCGTCAGTGACCACCAGCGTATCGCCCACGGATTTCTCCAGGCGGCTTGTCAGGCTGGTCACATCGTTGTGCAAATAGCGCGAGAACCGTGCGCCGCTGAGCAGACCGGCATCCAGCAGCGAGGCATGATTGAGGCGGTCTTCCAGAACTGTATCGCCCTGCCCGACCAAGGCTGTCACCGCGCCGAGGTTGGCCATGTAGCCATTGGAGAACAACAGGGCACGAGGACGACCGGTCAGCTCGGCCAGCGCTTCTTCCAGTTCGTGGTGCGGCGTACTGTGGCCGATCACCAGATGCGACGCCCCGCCGCCCACGCCCCAACGCTCGGCACCTGCCTGCCAGGCGGCGATCACTTCCGGATGGTTGGCCAGGCCCATGTAATCGTTGTTGCAGAACGCCAGCAATGGCTGACCATCGACAACCACCTGCGGACCTTGCGGGCTTTGCAGCAATGGGCGCTGGCGGTAGAGATGTTCGGCGCGACGGGCGTCGAGGCGCGTGCGGAGATCGAAAGACATGCAGGCCCCGGTCCGAAAGATGGCAGTTCAACACGGGCCGGAGCAGACCGGCCCGTTCAAGGGGTCAGGCAGAAGCAGCGTCGTAGAACATCGAACTGCTTTGCTGTTCGACCAGCGCCTGTTCGATGGCAGCCTGATGCACTTCATCAGCATGGCCTTCGCCCGCTTCGGGCTTGATGCCCAGACGGGAGAACAACAGCATGTCCTTGTCGGCTTGCGGGTTGGCGGTGGTCAGCAGCTTGTCGCCATAGAAAATCGAGTTGGCACCGGCGAAGAAGGCCAGCGCCTGCATTTGCTCGTTCATCGCTTCGCGCCCGGCAGACAACCGCACGTGGGACTGCGGCATGAGAATCCGTGCCACCGCGAGCATGCGGATGAAGTCGAACGGGGCGACGTCTTCGGCGTTTTCCAGCGGCGTACCGGCAACCTTGACCAGCATGTTGATCGGCACCGACTCCGGGTGCTCCGGCAGGTTTGCCAGCTGGATCAGCAGCCCGGCGCGGTCGTCGAGGGACTCGCCCATGCCCAGAATGCCGCCCGAGCAGATCTTCATCCCGGCATCGCGCACGTAGGCCAGGGTTTGCAGGCGCTCGCTGTAGGTCCGGGTGGTGATGATGCTGCCGTAGAACTCCGGCGAGGTGTCGAGGTTGTGGTTGTAGTAGTCCAGCCCGGCAGTGGCCAGCGCTTCGGTCTGCTCCTGATCGAGACGGCCGAGGGTCATGCAGGTTTCCATGCCCATGGCTTTCACGCCTTTGACCATCTCCAGCACGTAAGGCATGTCCTTGGCGGAAGGATGCTTCCAGGCCGCGCCCATGCAGAAACGGGTCGAACCAATGGCTTTGGCACGCGCTGCTTCCTCAAGCACCTTCTGCACTTCCAGCAGTTTTTCTTTCTCAAGACCGGTGTTGTAGTGACCGGACTGCGGACAGTACTTGCAGTCTTCCGGGCAAGCGCCGGTCTTGATCGACAGCAGCGTGGAAACCTGCACACGGTTGGCGTCGAAATGAGCGCGGTGCACCGTTTGCGCCTGAAACAGCAGGTCATTGAATGGCTGTACGAACAGCGCCCTGACCTCGGCTAAAGTCCAGTCGTGACGCAAAGTGGCGGTGGTGCTGGCGCTCATCGGGCGGCTCCTTGGTGTTTCTGGGCAATGCGCGAGGGCGTAAAGGCACCATGCGCTACACGGATGTCGGGCATATTTAAGGAAGAGCCATGCGCTGTCAACCCAACCGCCAATACGAGGTTTACATCTGGTTAAAAAACAAACAACACTGTTTGTTATGCCATGAGCGCAGCGAGGTGCCAATGCCTGTCTGCGTGCCGTGCGAAGCCGAGCTGCCATGGCTGGGCGGCCAGTGCGACTGCTGTGCGCTGCCGTTACCCCTCTCCGGCATGAGCTGCGCGCAATGTTGCAAGCGCCCTCCCGGATTTGCGCAGGTCATCGCGCCGTGGCTGTACGACTTCCCGGTGGACAGCCTGATTACCCGATTCAAACATAACGGTAAATGGCCGATGGGGCGCCTGCTGGCCGAACTGTGCGGGCAGTTTCTGCAGCACCGTTTTGAGGAAGACCTGCCACGTCCCGATTACCTGATTCCTGTTCCTCTCGCCAACAAGCGCCTGCGCCAGCGCGGCTATAATCAGGCGGCGATGCTGGCCGGGTGGCTGGGTAAACAGTTGCAGCTGCCCGTTGACGAACACCATGTGTTACGCAGCCGGGAGACAGCAGCGCAACAAGGGCTGGACGCCAAGGCACGCAAACGCAATCTGCGCGACGCCTTCACCCTCGTTGATCCCGACTGGGTGCAGGGCAAGCACCTGGCGCTGGTGGACGACGTCCTGACCACCGGTTCGACGGCAGAGGTCATTGCGCGACTCCTGAACAAGGCCGGCGCGCGAAGAGTGGACGTGTACTGCCTGGCAAGAACGCCGAAGCCTGGGGATTGATTGGGCGCTATGCTCAGAAACCTCAAAACGCTCATCGCTTCCACACTCCGCGTGGTAGCGCAGCCCTGGACGCTCCGCGACCGGTTTTCGACGCCATGCGCGAGAGCGATCATACTGCCCTCTCCTACTCGACCGCCCCGGATTACCATGTCGCTACCCACCTTGCTGACGCAACACATGGTCCACCGCCCGCAACGTATCGCGTTGTTGCAGCACATTGCCGAACAGGGCTCGATCACCCGTGCCGCGAAAAGCGCAGGCTTGAGCTACAAGGCAGCATGGGACGCCATTGATGAGCTGAACAATCTGGCGCAAAAGCCGCTGGTAGAACGCAGTGTCGGCGGACGTGGCGGTGGCGGCGCTAAGCTGTCGCTAGAGGGCGAGCGAGTGCTGCGTCTTTATCAGCGGGTGCAGGCATTGCAGGCCCAAGTGCTGGAAGCGGCCGAAGACAGCAGCGACCTTGACCTGCTCAATCGCCTGACCTTGCGTACCAGCGCACGCAACCAGTTGCTGGGGCGGATCGTCAGCATCACCCGTCAGGGACACAACGATCAGGTTCGCCTGCAATTGGCTGGCGAGGTGTTCATCGAAGCACAGGTCACCCATGACAGCACCCTGCGTCTGGAGCTGGAAAACGGCACGGAGGTGGTTGCACTGATCAAGGCCGGCTGGCTGAAACTGCATGCAGACAACAGCGAAGAAACAAATGGAAACAATTGCCTGATCGGCCGAATCGACAGCGTGACCGACGCCGAAGATGGCCCAAGCGAAGTACGCATCTCACTCCCCGGCGGCCAGACGCTGTGCGCCCTGGCGACACCTGAGCACCTGCATGCACAGCAGCTGAAAACCGGTGCCACGGTGCAGGCAAGATTTGCCGCTTCACTGGTGTTGCTGGGTATACCGATGTAAGCGTCGGCAAGTCATTACCGCGACACAATTCCGTCATATGTGCGCACTAAGGTGGCTGCCATATTCGAGGGAGCCTTGATGATGAAACTATTAGAAGAAAATCAAACCACAGATCTGGAAAATCTGGTCGGCACAGACAAGGTCGGCCTCACCCGCCGCGGCTTCATCAGCGCAGGTGCCCTGTGCGGCGCAGCGATGTTTCTGGGTGGCAACCTGTTGAGCCGCACGGTTCTCGCGAACAGCATCAGCGCAGCGTCCGGCACACTGCTGGGCTTCCAGAGCATCCCTGCCGCCACTGCCGACAGCATCAGCCTGCCGCAAGGCTACACCTCATCGGTTCTGATCAGTTGGGGCCACCCTTTACAGGCAGGCGGCCCGGCTTTCGACCCGAGCGGCAAGGGCACAGCCCAGGCTCAGGAGGTGCAGTTCGGCGACAACAACGACGGCATGTGCCTGTTCCCGATGCCAGGCCACAAGGATCGCGCACTGATGGCGATCAACAACGAATACACCAATTACCGCTACCTTTTCGATCACGGCAAGGAGCCGCAATCGGCTGAAGAAGTGCAAAAGGCACTGGCTGCAGAAGGCGTTTCCGTGATCGAAGTGCAGCAGCACAATGGTAAGTGGCAGTTCGTTCAGGACTCGCGCTACAACCGTCGCATTCATGGCAACACGCCGATCAGCCTGAGTGGCCCGGCAGCCGGGCACGACTGGCTCAAAACGGACGCCGACAAGACCGGCACCCAGGCGCTCGGCACATTTCAGAACTGCTCCAGCGGCCAGACGCCGTGGGGCACTTACCTGACCTGCGAAGAGAACTTCACTGATTGCTTCGGCAGCAGCAACGCCGAGCAGAAGTTCGACGCCGGCATGAAGCGCTATGGCGTGGTTGCCGCCAGCAAGGAGATCAACTGGCACCCGCACGACCCGCGCTTCGACGTCGCGAAAAACCCCAACGAGGTCAACCGTCATGGCTGGGTGGTCGAGATCGATCCGTTCGACCCCAAGTCCACACCGGTCAAACGCACTGCACTCGGTCGCTTCAAGCATGAGAACGCGGCCTTCACCCAAACCAAGGGTGGCCGCGCCGTGGTGTACATGGGCGACGACGAGCGTGGCGAGTTCATCTACAAGTTCATCAGCCGCGACAAGATCGATCACCAGAACCCCAAAGCCAACCGTAACCTGCTCGACCACGGCACCTTGTACGTGGCGCAGTTCGATGCAGGCGACAGCAATCCGGATCATCCGAAAGGCAAGGGCCAGTGGGTCGAACTGACTCATGGCAAGAATGGCCTGGACGCGGCTGCCGGTTTCAATAATCAGGCAGAAGTGCTGATTCACGCGCGCCTGGCGGCCAGCGTTGTAAAAGCCACGCGCATGGACCGCCCGGAGTGGATCGTAGTCAGTCCCAAAGACGGTCAGGTCTATTGCACACTGACCAATAACGTCAAACGCGGCGAAGAGGGTCAGCCTGTAGGCGGGCCGAATCCACGCGCCAAGAACCAATACGGGCAGATCCTGCGCTGGAGCGAAGAAGGCAGCAATCCTTCAGCGATGACCTTCGACTGGGACCTGTTCGTGGTCGCGGGTAACCCGACTGTGCATGCCGGTACACCGCAGGCCGGGTCGAGCAATATCAACGCGCAGAACATGTTCAACAGCCCCGACGGCCTGAGCTTTGATGAAGCCGGCAGACTGTGGATTCAGACCGATGGCGACTCAAGCAACAAGGGTGACTTCGCGGGCATGGGCAATAACCAGATGCTCTGCGCCGATCCTGCCAGCGGCGAAATTCGTCGCTTTCTGGTCGGGCCGATTGGTTGCGAAATCACCGGCATCAGCTTTGCGCCGGACTATAAAACCATGTTCATCGGCATCCAGCATCCCGGTGAAAACGGTGGTTCCACGTTCCCCGAGCATTTGCCCAACGGTAAACCGCGCTCATCGGTGATGGTCATCACCCGGGAAGATGGCGGCGTTATCGGCGCCTGATCGGCAATCAGGAAGAGGACGCAGATCGCTCATCGTTATATAAAGGTCTGCTATTGATTCTGGCCGGAGGCCGTGGGAGCGAACTTGTTCGCGAAGAGGGCTGTATGATCGTCGAAAATGCATCGACTGAAACACCGTCTTCGTGAGCAAGCTCACTCCCACAAGGATCTTTACTCCGCCTGATACTGCGCGTCGAGCCCCGCTTTCCGGGCTCATCAAGACTTGAGTATCACGCCGGGCGCAGAGCGTGGGAGCGATGAGCAATCAATTAATCAATCAACCCGTTCACATCGTAGAACGGGTATGGCCCTTCATAGTCGCCGAACACTGCGTTATGACTGACAAACCCCTGTTCCGAATGCCAGCGATGCAGCACGTAGCCTGCCGGTTCCAGGTTGAAATGGGCAGGCGCGGCTTCGTCGAGGTCCAGCACGATCTGGTGTGAGGTGCCAGGGCAGATGCTTGCCACGCTGCCACCAAAACGCCGCTGCATGGGGCGATGCAAATGCCCGCACAACAAACGCTCCACTTGCGGATGCTGGGCAATCACACGCTCCAGCGCCGACGCGTTGCCGAAGGGTTCGCGGTCCATGTGCCCTATGCCGGTAATGAACGGCGGATGGTGCAGGATGATCACCGTCGGTACATAAGGACGACGTGACAGCTGCGCGTGCAACCAGTCCAACTGACAGTAATCCAGTTGTCCGCCATGCTCGCCGGGAATGGTCGTGTCCATGCCGATCAGACGTACCGGGTATTTCTCCACCACCCAGTCCAGAGGTCCGCTGGCCGACAATGGCAGGTACACCTTTTCGGCAAACGCAGCCAGCAGTTTGTGTCGATCGTCATGATTACCGGGCACCAGATAGAACGGCATGTGCAGGCGTTCCAGCTCAGGCTTGAGCACGGCGTATTCGTCCTCACGCCCGAAGTCCACCAGATCACCACTGATCACCACTATGTCTGGGCGCTGCTTGCTGGCGTTGATGTGTTCGACTGCGCGGCGCAATGCACCCAGTGTATCGACCACGCCATAGGTCAGGCGCCCGTCGGCTTTGAGGTGCAAGTCACTGATCTGGGCAATAAGAAACGGACGATTCAAAATAATCTCTCTACGGAAACGATGTTACGAATGCAGGGTGAACAGCGCCTGCGGCTCAACACTCAGGGCGATGGCAGCGTTGGCGGCGTGAATAACGTTGTCGGTGCTGTCCACCAACAGCGGCTGCGGACCTCCGACATCGACCAGCAAACGACTTTGCGCACCCTGAAAAAACTGCCCGACCAGGCGACCCTGAAGGTGCCCGCGCTCCGGCATCAGGCGCAGATGTTCCGGGCGGCAGTAGACCGTGCCCGGCAGATCAGCGCCGTTCCACGGCAGCTCGCCGCCGCTCACCTTGAGGCCTGACGGGGTGCGCTCGACCACGCTGAACGCATTCAGATTGCCGACAAACCCGGCGACAAATGCATTGGCCGGCTGCTGATAGATTTCTCTGGGCGTTGCCAACTGCGACACGCAGCCTTTTTCCATGACCAGAATCCGGTCGCCCACGGCCATGGCTTCGCCCTGATCGTGGGTGACGAACACCGAGGTGATGCCCAACCCACGCAACAACTGATCGAGCTCGCTGCGCAAGCGCTCACGCAACTGCGCATCCAGTGCCGCCAGCGGCTCGTCGAGCAGCAGCACCCGCGGACGCGGTGCCAGAGCCCTGGCCAGCGCGACCCGTTGACGCTGACCACCAGAAAGCTCGTTGACACGACGATTGCCATGACCGGTCAGGCCAACCAGTTCCAGCAACTCATCGCAACGCTTGCTTCGTTCGGCAGGCGACAGGCCGCGAATCTTCAGGCCGTAAACAATGTTCCCGGCGACGTCTAGATTCGGGAACAGCGCGTAGTTCTGAAACACCATCCCGACGTCACGCCGCTCGATAGGCAGGCGCGTAACGTCCTGATCATCGAACAACACCTGACCGACGTCCGGACGTTCAAGCCCGGCGATCAGACGCAAGGTGGTGGTCTTGCCGCAACCGGACGGACCGAGAATCGCCAGCGTTTCGCCAGGCTCAATGGTCAAGTGCAGATCCTTTACAGCAACGGTGCCGTCGGCAAATGCCTTGCGGCAGCCTTTCAGGCGAATGGTGGTTCCGCTCATCGGCTCTCTCCTCGGGCAAGACGCGCACTGATGGCCTGCAACGCAATCAGCAGCGGCACAATCAGCAACAGAAAAAGAAGGGTGTAGGCGCTGGCGACTTCCAGTCGGGCTGAGGCGTAGCTGTCGGCCAGACCGACCTGCAGGGTCTTGGTCATCGGCGTGTGTAGCATCCAGGTCAGGTTGAACTCACCCAGCGACAGGGTCACGACCATCAGCACACCGGCCAGAATCCCGGCGCGGCAATTGGGCACCACCACGCTGAAAAAGCGCTTGATCGGCCCGGCGCCCAGACTGGCGGCAGCCTCTTCAAGAACCGGCAGTTGCTGACGCTGCATGACCGCCATTACCGGGCGCACCAGAAACGGCAACGTGAACAACACATGGCCCACCAGAATGAACAGCCAGCTGCTGCGAAAGCTGCCGAACTGGCCGTAGGTCAGCAGCAACGCCAGGGCGCTGGCCAGGCCGGGCATGGCGACGGGGAGGACCATCAGTTCTTCAAAGGCCCGGCTGAAGCGATTGTTCATGCGCACCAGCGCATACGCTGCCGGAACGCCGACCAGGCATACGCAGATCGCACAGGCCACAGCCAGTTGCAGCGACAACCAGACGGTCGGTGAATAGGCTTGCCAGACCTGCACCAGCCAGTCGAATGTCAAGCCGCTCGACAGGCCCAGAAAATAATTGCGGGTCAGCCCGGCAAGCAGCGAAAGCACTACCGGGACCAGCATGAACGCACAAACCAGTAACGTGAATGCCAGTTGCGCAGCAAACAATGGAGAACGTTTCAAAGGGCAACCCCTGATGTCCCGACCATGCGACGGGCCAGCAACAGCACCGCCCATGTCACTAGCCCGAGGATCACCGACAGCGCGGCGGCTACGGTGAAGTTGGCGTAATTGGTGAACACGTTGTAGATCGCCACCGGCGTGACGTTCAGGCGCGTACCAAGCGTAAATGCAGTACCGAATGCGCCCATCGACGTGGCGAAGCAGATCGCACCGCAGGACACCAGCGCGGGTGCCAGCCCCGGAACGATTACATCGCACACCACCCGCCAATGACCCGCGCCCAGCGAATGCGCAGCTTCTTCAAGGCTGCGGTCCAGGCTTTCGCAAGCGGCCATGACGGTGAGAATCACGCGCGGAATCGAGAAATACAGGTAGCCAATGAACAAACCGGTAAGCGAATAGGCGAATATCCAGCGTTCGCCAGCCAGTTCCAGCCCGAGTGCCGCGAAGATGCCTTGGCGACCGGCCAGCAGAATCACCAGAAAGCCCACCACCACGCCAGGAAACGCCAGCGGAAAGGTCAGCAACGCCACCAGCGCAGAGCGTCCGAAAAACTGGTTACGGGCCAGAAACACACCGCTGATACCGCCGACCAGCAACGCCGCAAGCGTGACCACCAGTGCCAGCAGACAGGTCTGCGCCAGGCTGCCGAGATATTGAGCACTGCTCAACACCTGCCAGTAACCGCTGCCGTTGCCGTCAGAACCTTGCGCGCCGAGCAGGATCAGGTGGGTCAGCGGCAGCAGCCAGAATGCCAGCAACACCGCCAGCGCCGGAGCAAGTGCCACCGCAGCGGTCGGGCGCAGCCGCAGCTTCATAAATCCGCCCTTGTGCAGAGCCAGCGCGTGTCCCGGCGAGGCTGACATTACTTCACCTCACGCAGATAACGGGCAGCAAAGGCTTCCTGCACGGCAGCCATGTGCTGGTAATCCACCACACCGGCACGAGCGTAATCGCTGTCGGGCAGGAACTGCGCGGCCACGTCGGCAGGCATCTTCGAGCGCACTGGACGCAAATAAGCCTTGGCCCACAGCGCCTGGCCCTCGTCAGACAGGACGAAATCCAGCACCTTCTCGGCATTGGCGCGGTGCGGTGCCTTGGCAACCATGCTCATCACGTACGGCACGCCAATGGTGCCTTCCTTGGGAATCACGAAAGCGACGTTGGCCTTGTCCTTGTAGCGAGCGCGATAGGCGTTGAAGTCGTAGTCGACCAGAATCGGCAGCTCACCGGACAGTACGCGTGCATAAGCGGTTTGCTTGGGCACGATGGGCGAGTTCTTCGCCAGCTTCTGGAAGTAGTCGATGGCCGGGCCGAAGTTGTCCAGTGTGCCGCCCATGGCCTGATTGATCGCAACGGCGGACACGTACCCGACGAATGCACTGGAGGGGTCGAGGTAGCCGACCATGCCCTTGTATTCGGGCTTGAGCAGATCCGCCCAGCTTTGCGGCACCGGCAGACCGCCCAGTGCGTCGACATTGACCATGATGCCCAGCGTGCCGGAATGAATGGCGAACCAGTGCCCTTCAGGGTCCTTCAGGCCTGCGGGAATGTCGTCCCAGTGCTTGGGTTTGTAGGTATCGACCACACCGGCCTTTTGCGCTTGCAGGCCGAAGGTCACGCCGTAATACACCACGTCTGCGACCGGCGCGGCCTGCTCGGCGACGATCTGCGCCAGCGCCTGCCCCGAGTTCTTGTTGTCCAGCGGCACTTGTACACCGGTGCTGTCGGCAATGGCCTTGAGCTGCGTGCCCCAGTCAGCCCACTCAGGCGGGCAGTTGTAGCAGATGGCGGTTTCGGCGGCCTGGGCGAGGCTGGCCGCACTACATAACAGCAGTGCCGCGAGGGTTTTACTGAGGCTGAGCATGAAGCATCTCCTGGTAGGGCTGGGTGCTTTCGCCGGGCCGGATATGGCACGGCAGACAATGAGAAACCGGTGCCGCGCCGGCAATCCGCGACAGCAACTGGTCGATGACGATGTGCGCCAGTTCGGTAATCGGCTGAACCACACTGCACAGCGTCGGGTGCATCTGCGTGCCCAGCGTGATGCCGTCGAAGCCGATGACCGAAAGACGCTCGGGAACACCCCAACCATTGCGGCGTAATTCGGCGATCAGGCTGATAGCCAATAGATCGTTGGAACAGACCAGCGCGCTTGGCGCAGTCGGACCACGTAACAACGGTTCGAGCGCGGCGAAGTCGGCGTTGGTATGGGCAGGCATTTCAATTACCGGGCGCGCCTCAAGCCCACCCTCGTTCATGGCATCGCGATAGCCTTCGTAACGCAGGCGGGCGCGGTCGGACTGCATGACCGGGCCTGCGACCATCGCAATACGCCGATGGCCGGCGTTGATCAGATACCGCGTCGCCAGCGCCATGCCTGCGCGGTTATCCACAGACACAGCGCTGTACTCCTCATTGTCGGTCTGGTGATAGGCCAGCACGAACGGCGTGTCCTCGATGGCCAGGCTCTCCAGCACACGGTTGTGCTCGGCGTCGGTTACGGTCAGCACCAGCCCGTCGACCCGCTGGCGCAGCAGTTCCTCAACAACGGCGCTTTCACGCTCGGCGCTGTAGTCGGTGGTCGCCAACAACAGGTTGTAGCCCCGTGCCCGCGCCGCCCTTTCCATAGCCTGAAACTGCTCGGCGAACACCGGGTTGAGCAGGTTTGGCACGATGACGCCAATCAGATTGGTGGTTTGCAGACGTAACTGTCTGCCCAGCCGATTGGGGCGAAAGCCCAGCTCACGAGCAGCGACGAATACTCGCTCGCGGGTCTCGGCGCGCACCACCTCAGGACTTGCGAAGGCGCGTGCAGCAGTCGCCCGGGAAACCCCGGCCAGTCGTGCAACTTCTTTCAAATCAGTCATGGTCGCTCGCTTGAGATCGATCTCATTGGCGGCAACTCTAAGTGGCGAACATGGCTAAACAGCGACCGGAGGATGACCGTTTGGTGACAACTCGACCCTTGGGCATTTTAAACAGGAGGGGTTTAGCGAACCGGGACCGGTCTGCGTTACCATCAGCGGTCCGACGCGGCAACCTGCTGCGCGCAGGAGTAGTCATGGCTCACCCGTTTGCAACACTCACTCCCGATCTGGTGCTAGATGCCGTTGAAAGCATCGGTTTTCTCAGCGATGCCCGCATCCTGGCACTCAACAGCTACGAAAACCGCGTGTATCAGGTCGGTATCGAAGACGGTCAGCCGCTGATCGCCAAGTTCTATCGGCCACAGCGCTGGACCAACGAAGCCATCCTTGAAGAACACAGCTTCACTTACGAGCTGGTCGAGGTCGAAGTGCCCGTTGTTGCGCCCATGGTGCATAACGGCGAAACCCTGTTCGAACATGCCGGCTTTCGCTTCACGCTATTCCCGCGCCGAGGCGGACGCGCGCCGGAGCCGGGCAATCTGGATCAGCTGTATCGCCTGGGTCAGTTACTGGGGCGTATCCATGCGGTCGGCTCGACCAAACCGTTTGCGCACCGCGAAGCACTGGGTGTGAATAACTTTGGCCATGCGTCGGTCAATTACCTGCTGGAAAACGACTGCATCCCGCGCAGCCTGCTTCCGGCTTACGAGTCGGTAGCCCGTGACCTGCTCAAGCGTGTCGAGGACGTTTACGCCGCCACGCCGCATACCAACATTCGCATGCACGGTGACTGTCACCCCGGCAACATGATGTGCCGCGACGAGATGTTCCACATCGTCGACCTGGACGACTGCCGCCTTGGTCCTGCCGTTCAGGACATCTGGATGATGCTGGCCGGTGATCGCCAAGAGCGCCTCGGCCAGTTGTCGGAGCTGATGGACGGTTACAACGAGTTTCATGATTTCGATCCACGCGAACTGGCCCTGATCGAACCACTGCGTGCCCTGCGCCTGATGCACTACAGCGCCTGGCTGGCCAGGCGCTGGGACGACCCTGCATTCCCGCACAGCTTTCCATGGTTCGGCACAGAGCGTTACTGGGGCGACCATATTCTGGCCCTGCGCGAGCAGATGTCAGCGCTGAATGAAGAGCCGTTGAAGCTGTTTTGACCTGATGAGCCCCAGATTATCGTGCGGCGCTCCGCGTCGCATGCAGCTCTGGACGCTCCGCGTCCGATCCTGAACAAGCGACGCGGCACAGATGTCGTGAATCAGCCGAACCTGTGTATAACATCCAGCGCTCCAGCGTGAGTACGATCAAAACCATCAACCGCATCACCCCACAATAAAACCGGAAATTTCTGTATTAAAGGGACGCTCCATGCAAGCTGCCAATCCACGCCGTGGATACATCCTGGGCCTGAGTGCTTACACCATCTGGGGCCTGTTCCCCATCTACTTCAAGGCCATCTCCGCCGTTCCGGCCATCGAGATCATCATCCATCGAGTGCTCTGGTCAGCCCTCTTCGGCTCGATCGTGCTGATGTTCTGGAAACATCCCGGCTGGTGGCGTGACCTGCGCAACAACCCACAGCGACTGGCCGTGCTGGCACTCAGCGGGACGCTGATCGCTGCGAACTGGATCGTCTACGTGTGGGCCGTTAACAACGGCCGCATGCTTGAAGCCAGTCTCGGGTATTACATCAACCCGCTGGTCAACGTGCTGCTGGGCATGCTGTTGCTGGGCGAGCGGCTCAGGCGTCTACAAATGCTGGCGGTCGCTTTCGCCACCATTGGTGTCGCCCAGCAGGTCTGGAACGTCGGCAGCCTGCCGTGGGTGTCACTGGCCCTGGCGCTGACCTTTGCGTTCTACGGCCTGATCCGCAAAAAAGCCCCGGTTGCCGCCTTGCCTGGCCTGGTGGTGGAAACCTGGATGCTGGTGCCGCTGGCATTGATCTGGCTAACGCTCAACCCGACGGCCGTGAGCGCCCAGCCGGAATTCTGGACCACCACGCAAGCCATCTGGCTCGCCGCCGCAGGCCCGGTGACGCTGATCCCGCTGGTGTGCTTCAACGCCGCAGCCCGTCACCTGCCCTTCACCACCCTGGGTTTCCTGCAATACCTCGCGCCCACGCTGGTTCTGCTGCTGGCGGTGCTGCTGTATGGGGAGCACCTGACCACCAGCACCATCATCACCTTCGCCTTCATCTGGGCGGGGCTGGCAATCTACAGTGTGGATATCTGGCTGAAATCCCGCGGCCGAGGCTGATCAAAAAACACACAACACCTCGCAAGCCACGCCCCCCGTGGCCTGCAAGAGGTTCTCCAAGGGTTATCCACAGGCAGGCTAACCTTATCTGTGCACAAGCCATTGAAACTGTTGGTTTTTTGATCAACTTTCGCCAGCCCACGGCGAACATGGCGTGCAAGGCTATTCCCCCAGGTTATCCACAGGCAGATGCACGGTTAACTTGGATAACCTGAAAGTTAATCTAGTCCTCAGTACCCAACACCAGCTCCACCATCAGATCATCAGCCAGGGTCTCAAGCCCTGCCTGCAGGTCATCCAGCGACAAGCCCACCGGTACGCCCAGCACTGCATCGGCGTGGAACAGCAACTCGCTGCTCATGGGCGCAGGAGAACGTCGGTGATCAAGTGTTCAACGTTGACACCCTGCCCGGCCAGCAAGCGGGTGATGTCGCGCACAATGCCGGGGCGGTCGTTACCGACCAGTTGCATGCTGATCAACTGAGTCGGGGCGGTTGTCTCTATCACGCTTTCAGCCAACAGCATGCGAATGCCATGGGCCGACAGGGCGTTCAACGCTTTGATCAGGTCATCGTACTTTTCCGGCTCGACGCCCACCTTGAGGATCCCGGCAAATTGCCCGGCCATGCGCGACATGCGGCTTTCCAGCAAGTTACCGCCCTGCTCGGCAATGCACTGCGCGATACTTTCGACCTGACCCGGTTTGTCGGGAGCAACCAGCGTTACGACGAGATGATCCGCGGTCTATTCCTTTTTCTGTGCAGGTGATTTGAAAACGGCGTCGGTCGCACCAGTATAGACAGCCCCGAAGGCAGCCCGTGCGCGGTAAATCGTGTACCGTTTGCCACGCTTTATGGAACAATCCCGGGCGCTTTTGGGAACACAATGAATATCATCGTGACCCGATATGAATATCCAGTCGTTTAATGACATATTCAGCGACGTTTTCACGCAACGGCGGCTCATGTAGTATCCAGAATCTCGTACTACATGACACCAAGATCAATAACAGAGCGCTCCCCGAGTGTGCTCGACCCTGCTGAGCAGAGTGAGGCAAGTGCAATGACTGAGTACGTTCAAGTCGGTGACCTGCAAGTCGCCAGAGTCCTGTTCGACTTCGTGCAGAACGAAGCCACACCCGGAACCGGCATCGACGCCACTGCGTTCTGGGCGGGTGCGGACCAACTGATCCACGACCTTGCGCCAAAGAACAAGGCACTGCTCGCCAAACGAGATGAATTGCAGGCGCAGATCGACACGTGGCACCAATCGCGCGCCGGACAGGCTCACGACGCCTCGGCTTACAAAGCCTTCCTTCAGGAGATCGGCTACCTGCTGCCAGAAGCAGCGGACTTCCAGATCACCACACAAAACGTCGATGAAGAAATAGCCACCATGGCCGGACCGCAACTGGTCGTGCCTGTAATGAACGCACGGTTTGCGCTCAATGCGTCAAATGCCCGCTGGGGCTCGCTGTATGACGCGCTCTATGGCACCGATGCCATCAGCGAAGAAGGCGGCGCGGAGAAAGGCAAGGGCTACAACAAGGTGCGTGGCGACAAGGTGATCGCCTTCGCCCGCGCATTCCTCGATCAGGCAGCCCCTTTGGCGGCTGGCTCGCACGTTGATTCGACTGCTTACAAATTGATCGACGGCAGACTGGTCATCAGCCTCAAGGGCGGCAGCAACACGGGCCTGCGCGACGATGCACAACTGGTGGGTTTTCAGGGTGAGGCTTCAGCGCCGTTCGCCGTGCTGCTCAAACACAATGGCCTGCATTTCGAATTGCAGATCGACGCTTCCAGCCCGGTTGGCCAAACCGATGCGGCAGGCGTGAAAGACATCCTCATGGAAGCCGCGCTGACCACCATCATGGATTGCGAAGACTCCATTGCAGCCGTCGACGCCGACGACAAAGTGGTCGTCTACCGCAACTGGCTAGGCCTGATGAAAGGCGACCTGGCGGAATCGGTGTCCAAAGGCGGCGAAACCTTCACCCGCACCATGAACCCGGACCGCGTCTACACCACGCCACAAGGCGGCGAAGTCACGCTGCACG
The DNA here is from genome assembly GCF_002699855.1 of Pseudomonas amygdali. Classification (GTDB taxonomy): domain Bacteria; phylum Pseudomonadota; class Gammaproteobacteria; order Pseudomonadales; family Pseudomonadaceae; genus Aquipseudomonas; species Aquipseudomonas amygdali. Next base: position 46,358 of record NZ_LKBW01000224.1, read on the forward strand.
GTCGTTCGCTGCTGTTCATTCGTAACGTAGGTCACTTGATGACCATCGACGCGATTCTCGACAAGCATGGCAAGGAAGTGCCGGAAGGTATTCTCGACGGCCTGCTGACCAGTCTGGCTGCGATCCACAACCTCAACGGCAATACCTCGCGCAGCAACAGCCGCAGCGGCTCGATGTACATCGTCAAACCGAAGATGCACGGGCCGGAGGAAGCCGCGTTTACCAACGAACTGTTCGGGCGTATCGAGCAGGTGCTGGGCTTGCCGGGCAACACATTGAAAGTCGGCATCATGGACGAAGAGCGCCGTACCACGGTCAATCTCAAAGCCTGTATTCAGGCAGCCAGCGAGCGCGTGGTATTCATCAACACCGGCTTCCTCGACCGCACCGGTGACGAAATCCATACCTCGATGGAAGCGGGCCCGGTGGTGCGCAAGGCGCAGATGAAAGCCGAGAAATGGATCAGTGCCTACGAGAACTCCAACGTCGACATCGGCCTGAAATGCGGCCTGCAAGGTCGCGCACAGATCGGCAAAGGCATGTGGGCCATGCCCGACCTGATGGCCGCCATGCTGGAACAGAAAATCGCTCACCCGCTGGCTGGCGCAAACACTGCCTGGGTGCCCTCGCCTACAGCGGCTGCGCTACACGCCCTGCATTACCACAAGGTCGATGTATTCGCTCGCCAGGCCGAACTGGCTCAACGCGAGCAGGCATCGGCGGATGATATTCTGACCATTCCCCTTGCGCCGAACACCGACTGGACGCCCGAAGAAATCCAGAACGAACTGGACAACAACGCACAGGGCATTCTCGGCTACGTGGTGCGCTGGATCGATCAGGGTGTAGGTTGCTCGAAAGTACCGGATATCAACGACATCGGCCTGATGGAAGACCGCGCAACGCTGCGCATCTCAAGCCAGCACATGGCCAACTGGCTGCGTCACGGCGTTGTCAGCGAAGCTCAGGTGCTGGAAAGCTTGAAGCGCATGGCACCGGTCGTGGATCGCCAGAATGCCAATGACCCGCTGTATCGCCCGCTGGCGCCAGACTTCGACAGCAACATTGCCTTCCAGGCAGCCGTCGAACTGGTGATCGAAGGTACGCGACAGCCTAACGGCTATACCGAGCCGGTACTGCATCGTCGCCGTCGTGAGTTCAAGGCCAAAAAAGGAATGTAAGGATTTTAGTCATCGGACCTGAGAGGCAGCTTGCTGCCTCTTCGGGAAGGCGATGAGTAAACATCGCGTTTTTTGTTCGGGAGTATCAGTTTTTTTGTGTTCGGGCTGGTTAGGGCCTGCCGTCAGGCAGGCCCTTGTTTTACCAGCTCGG
>NZ_LKBW01000225.1 GCF_002699855.1 Pseudomonas amygdali
TTCGGTAGTTTTTTCATCGCTCCATCCTCTCAAAGGTTGGAGTCTCCGAGAAACCCGGGGCGGTTCACACACTGCCAAGGAAGATAATTTGGCTGATGGTTCGTAATCACGCTGATGTCTTTGGCTGGTCTACTATCTCAAGCGCTGACTTCTGTATTGCTACAGGACTCCCCAGACGCTCTGTAGAAGGCGTTCTCAAACATCTGGTAGCTACAGCAATGGTTGAGCGTAGGAAGACTGGCAAGGCCCACTCAGCTCGATATCAATATCGTATCATCACTCTCTAACTCCCAATAAGGAACACACACATGCGTACATACAAACATGAAGACCTTGTAGCATTGGCCCAAGAAACAGGACGTTCCCTTGACGATGTGAAACAAATTGCTCATAACTCAGGCTGGGTACTAGGTTTTGTACGAAAAGTCGGCTGGGGTAGAATTGCCGCCATGATTGGCTGGAGGCCCGCATGGCAAAGCGTTACGAACTCTCCGACTCATCGTGGGAAT
>NZ_LKBW01000226.1 GCF_002699855.1 Pseudomonas amygdali
AATTCTAGGTTGGCGTTAGGGGGTCATTTTTACAGTGGCGGTGACAACTGATCCCCAAACCCCATTTTTGGGGGCAGGGGGTAAGCGTCCGCTCAACACACCTTGCGCAACTCAATGGGCGCCCAGCATTTTGATTTGCTTAGGAGCAGCAACCAGAGCGAGCCCCAGCAGCAGGTTCGAACAGTGACTCAACAATCGTACAGTCTGGAGTTTTCGAACCTAGGCATGTTGACTCACACGTGCTTGCCATTGATAGCAGCTCTATACGGATCTGCTGGAGCTTGGCGACCTTCGACTCTACTTCTGCCAAGTGCTTCTTGACCACCGACTGCGCATCAGCACACGGACGATCAGCATTTGCTGCGAGCGCAATGAGTTCTCGGATATCGTCGAGTGGAAAGCCCAATTCACGATTCTGCCGGATGAAGACGTGAACCGCCCCGGGTTTCTCGGAGACTCCAACCTTTGAGAGGATGGAGCGATGAAAAAACTACCGAA
>NZ_LKBW01000227.1 GCF_002699855.1 Pseudomonas amygdali
TTTGGTCGGCATACATGCACCTCTAGCTACATGTTATGCCCGAACACAAAATTTCTGACAGTCTCCTGCTGCGCCTAGCGATGAATATTTTCAGTGCCTACAGGACCTGGGAATGGATTTGCGACGCATTCGACAGCCTGTAAAGGCTGAAGGAAAAAAGCCTCGCTTCGGCGGGGCTTTTTTTGTCTGCAGGAAACCGCCAGAACCAAGATGTATCGCGATAAATGTTCATCAGGCAGACGACCTTGCCCCCCCTTTATCCATCAGCAATCAGTGCAAATCATGAATGACACCAGAATTTATGTGAGTTCAGCCTGACTACCGCTTACGGCAACAGAGGAATATGGGTTTTATAGCTGATCACTCACAGTCTGTGTCAGCACTTTCCCTATACGAAGTCTGAACCGCCCCGGGTTTCTCGGAGACCCTTTTGTTTGAGTCATGCCACCTGGGCAGACTCGG
>NZ_LKBW01000228.1 GCF_002699855.1 Pseudomonas amygdali
CAGCAGCAGCAAGAGAAAATGGAAAACGAAAAACGGGCCCAGGCGTTCCGTGATTACATGAACGGTAAAACGAGCGTTCGGCCCAGCTATGAGTGATTAACCAATAAATTCAAAAGGGAAGATGACCTATGTTTAAAAGAATGACTGCTTTTTCTTGCTTGGTCCTGTTTGCACTGGCGCTGTCGGGTTGCTTCGATAGCAAAGGGGATGGATTTGTGGGGCGATGGACTGGCGAAAACATGAAAAGAATGGGCAAGCCAACCTATGTAATGGATATATCTAAGGAAATCCTGAAAAAGACTTCCTGATTTGGCAAAATCTCNACATGAAAAGAATGGGCAAGCCAACCTATGTAATGGATATATCTAAGGAAATCCTGAAAAAGACTTCCTGATTTGGCAAAATCTCCGGGCACCAATCGCCGAGCTTTTCGATGATGAATCAAATGACCTTCGCCGA
>NZ_LKBW01000229.1 GCF_002699855.1 Pseudomonas amygdali
CCCCCCTTATCGGGGTCCGGGGAGCAATGGAACAGCCAACCGACTTAAGGTGGTGGCGATCCGTTTTTCTCAGAATTTGCACCTTTATTGCCTGTCCGAAAGAGGTCCGCTCAACGGACGCTAAGCAATCGATCCTTCAAGACCCGTAAATACGCCACACTAGGCGTCTCATTTAGCTGGTACTAAATTTATTGNAAATTTATTGCGTTGAAGGGGGGCTTTACGTTACATTTTTGGGCATGACTCAGACTCTGATTGGCTATGCTCGTTGTTCGACCGACAAACAGGACCTTACTGCACAGCATGATGCCCTGCTGAAACTCGGTGTGGCACCAGATCGTATTTACACTGATCCTGGTTTTACCGGGACGAACAGAGCGCGCCCTGGCCTTGATCAGGCCCTTGCGGCTGTGCGCAATGGCGATATCCTCGTTGTCTCAAAACTCGATCGGCTC
>NZ_LKBW01000230.1 GCF_002699855.1 Pseudomonas amygdali
TTTGGTCGGCATACATGCACCTCTAGCTACATGTTATGCCCGAACACAAAATTTCTGACAGTCTCCTGTACCAGGTCGACGGTCGCGCCAATGACCATACCGATGAGATCAGGGTTGCCTACAACAACTTCAAACGAGGAAAAAACAAGCCTCATATTCCTTGTTCAAACCGACAAGCCATTTTTTATCAGCTCGAAACGCCAGGTCGATTTGAGTCGGCTCATCATGACTCACAGCGCATCATTCCTGCTGTTACAAAAGCCATACGTGAAACCTTGCGCAATGTGGTGTTTCTTGATCCGCGTCCTGCGCTGATGCGTGACTATGCTTATGTGAAGGACGACCTCATCAAAGAGGACGGCAGCAATCTGTCTGAACCGCCCCGGGTTTCTCGGAGACTCCAACCTTTGAGAGGATGGAGCGATGAAAAAACTACCGAA
>NZ_LKBW01000231.1 GCF_002699855.1 Pseudomonas amygdali
TGGGGAATCGAGGGCAACTCCCTCGCTGTTGCATTGGCGGACTTCTTTTTGGTCGGCATACATGCACCTCTAGCTACATGTTATGCCCGAACACAAAATTTCTGACAGTCTCTCCGTCCGGCGAAGTCATTTACCCAGCCCTTCAAAGCCAAGACATGGTGTGCACCTAAATTTTAGTGGACACCATTTCTAGCCTTTTAAGCGGGTCTTTCATGCAGCCACAACGCCGTTCCTACTCCAAATCCTTCAAGGCCCATGTCATTCAAGAGTGCGCCCAGCCCGGGGCCTCGATTGCCAATGTCGCGCTGAGCCACAGCCTTAACGCGAACTGAACCGCCCCGGGTTTCTCGGAGACCCTTTTGTTTGAGTCATGCCACCTGGGCAGACTCGGTGAGTTGCTGATAATAGATTGCTTCTGCCTCGACCGG
>NZ_LKBW01000232.1 GCF_002699855.1 Pseudomonas amygdali
GCGTTACGACAAGCTGGCAAGTAGCTTTAAAGCGATGGTCACACTGGCTTGCATCGAAAGATGCTTGCGGGCTGACTTTTCAGACAAACCCTAGCGTAGGCGTCGCTGCGGGAGGTGTCACCGATGATAGGGCAACCTTTGCCAAGTGCTCCACAGATGGTTCCAAGACAGGCTCCACCGTGGAAGAAACGATGGGTTGGGCGGTGCGGAATATAGAGTCCACCAAACGGCTGCCTGCCCCAACGACTTTAGCCAATACTCGTAGCTGCTCGCTACAGGCAACGTTGTCCGTTGGCGATGGGTAATTTAAGGAGTGATCTACCTCTCCCCAGATTTTGGTATGCCCCCCGAAGGTTGGACAATTATCCACTTACGCTGCCTTGGCGGCCTGCATCCTGAATTCCACAGGACTCAGGCCGTTA
>NZ_LKBW01000233.1 GCF_002699855.1 Pseudomonas amygdali
CCGAGTCTGCCCAGGTGGCATGACTCAAACAAAAGGGTCTCCGAGAAACCCGGGGCGGTTCAATGATGTGAAACCAGCGGTTCCAGAACTGGCTTCGTAAGGGTCGTTAGCTGTAGTCAGAAGGCCGCATGAGAATGCGGCCTTTTTTATTGTCTTCGAATTGAGTGAGGCCATAGTGCAGGCCTTGCACAAACAGACTCTTTATTCATTGAATTCACAATGGGGTGCAGCAAACACGCATACGATTACGAGACGCTGGCCTGGAGTGACCTCATGAAAACCATACTGTTGACGGTCTTGCTGACCGTTGGAGACTGTCAGAAATTTTGTGTTCGGGCATAACATGTAGCTAGAGGTGCATGTATGCCGACCAAAAAGAAGTCCGCCAATGCAACAGCGAGGGAGTTGCCCTCGATTCCCC
>NZ_LKBW01000234.1 GCF_002699855.1 Pseudomonas amygdali
GGCGGCCATCAACTACATGATGATCGATATGATGGCCGCGATCGCCAGGAAGGACTATCAACAAAGAAGACTGCGCCAGGCACAAGGTATTGAGAAGGCAAAAGCTTCAGGCGTCTACAAAGGCAGACCCGTAGACGCAGAGCTGCGTAACCGAGTGCGTGAGCTGCTGGCTGCAGGTCTCGGGATCCGCGCAGTAGCGAGGCACGCTGCGTGTTCAACTACGACCGTCATGAAGGTCCGCGACGAGCTGGCGCAACGTTAGTCGGTTAAGGCCAATAGGCACTGACCTACTCATCGTCACGAAGCACCCAGCCCGCTTTTGAAAAAGCCCACCGG
>NZ_LKBW01000235.1 GCF_002699855.1 Pseudomonas amygdali
TCACGGCTGCGAGTTTTGCCTGCACTGTATATTTACCCATGACGCCTCCAAAGGTTGCGTCCAACCTTCGGGGGTCATACCAGAGCGTGCGGAACGATAGGTGTTCCGGCGATTACCTTTCACGCTGGAGCCGCATGCCCCCAGCCTGTTAACATTCCGCGCTTGATTGACCTATTTCGGGATTTTCCATGACCACCGTTCGTACCCGCATCGCGCCATCGCCCACGGGCGACCCTCACGTCGGCACGGCCTACATTGCGCTGTTCAACTACTGCTTTGCCAAACAGCATGGCGGCGAGTTCATTCTGCGCATTGAAGACACCGATCAACTGCGCTCGACCCGCGAGTCCGAACAGCAGATCTTCGACGCACTGCGCTGGCTGGGTATCGAATGGAGCGAAGGGCCGGATGTCGGTGGTCCACACGGCCCGTATCGTCAAAGCGAGCGGGGCGATATCTACCAGAAATACGCGCAGCAACTGGTCGAGCTGGGTCACGCCTTCCCGTGTTTCTGCACCGCCGAAGAGCTGGACGAGATGCGCGCCGAGCAACAGGCCAAGGGTGAAACCCCGCGCTATGACGGTCGCGCCTTGCTGCTCTCCAAGGAAGAAGTACAACGCCGTCTGGACGCTGGCGAGCCCCATGTGATTCGCATGAAAGTGCCGACCCAAGGCGTCTGCGTCGTGCCGGACATGCTGCGCGGCGAAGTCGAAATCCCGTGGGACCGCATGGACATGCAGGTCCTGATGAAGACCGACGGTCTGCCGACCTACTTTCTCGCCAACGTGGTCGATGACCACCTGATGGGCATCACCCACGTACTGCGCGGCGAAGAATGGCTGCCATCGGCACCCAAACTGATCCTGCTTTACGAGTACTTCGGCTGGGACAAGCCGCAGCTGTGCTACATGCCGCTGCTGCGTAACCCTGACAAGAGCAAGCTGTCCAAGCGCAAGAACCCGACCTCCGTGACCTTCTACGAGCGCATGGGCTTCATGCCTGAAGCCATGCTCAACTACCTGGGCCGTATGGGCTGGTCGATGCCGGACGAGCGCGAGAAGTTCTCGTTGCGGGAAATGGTCGACAACTTCGACCTGTCGCGTGTCTCGCTGGGCGGGCCGATCTTCGATATCGAAAAACTGTCCTGGCTCAATGGTCAGTGGCTGCGTGATCTGCCGGTCGAGGAGTTTGCCAGCCGGTTGAAAACGTGGGCACTGAACCCAGACTACATGATGAGGATCGCACCGCACGTGCAGGGCAGGGTAGAGACCTTCAGTCAGGTCGCTCCGCTGGCCGGGTTCTTCTTCGCCGGTGGCGTTACGCCCGATGTGAAGCTGTTCGAGCACAAGAAGCTGTCCCCGGAGCAGGTCCGTCAGGTGATGCAGTTGATCCTGTGGAAGCTGGAGTCGCTGCGTCAGTGGGAGAAAGACCGGATCATGGGTTGCATCCAGGCCGTCGTTGAGCACCTCGAGCTTAAGCTGCGTGACGCCATGCCCCTTATGTTTGCGGCGATTACCGGCCAGGCCAATTCGGTCTCGGTGATCGATGCGATGGAAATCCTCGGTCCGGACCTGACCCGCTTCCGCCTGCGTCAGGCCCTGGATTTGCTGGGTGGCGTTTCGAAGAAAGAAAACAAGGAATGGGAAAAGCTGCTGGGCTCCATTGCCTGAGGCGTTCCCTGTTCCTGTCAGTCGCCCCCGGTTTTCCGGGGGTTTAAAGGTAAGTGGTTGTATTACCGACAAAAAAGTTTGAAAAATGTAAAAAATAAATTTGACAGCCCTGTCACTCACGCTTAATATGCGCCCCGTCCACTGATGTGGGGCTTTAGCTCAGCTGGGAGAGCGCCTGCATGGCATGCAGGAGGTCAGCGGTTCGATCCCGCTAAGCTCTACCAAATTTAGCGTTTCAGAGCGCTGCTACACTGCTCTGGAACGATGTGAAACAAGCGGATCCAGCGATCGTTTGTTTTGTAAGAAGGTTTTGTCCCCTTCGTCTAGTGGCCTAGGACACCGCCCTTTCACGGCGGTAACAGGGGTTCGAGTCCCCTAGGGGACGCCAGTTTCACCGAGTGATACTTCAACGTTGATCTCCGCCGCGAGGCGATAAATCCGGGGCTTTAGCTCAGCTGGGAGAGCGCCTGCATGGCATGCAGGAGGTCAGCGGTTCGATCCCGCTAAGCTCCACCAAATTCGCCAGGGTTCATCGTTCGATGAACCTGACTGAAGGTTTTGCGTCCCCTTCGTCTAGTGGCCTAGGACACCGCCCTTTCACGGCGGTAACAGGGGTTCGAGTCCCCTAGGGGACACCACGATTTCCCGCTCTGCGGGACCAAGGGTCATTCGATTATTGAATGGCACTTTTGTTTTTTCAGGGTTTGAAAAATCGCCCTTCCTGCCTCTATTTATTCCCACAGGTATGTGTTCAGCCTGCAATTGCGGTTTCAGCTCTTTTATCCGGGCTTATTCAGGCGTGTGTATAACACTGAGCGCTGGAGCGTGAGGAATGTACAGGTCCTTTCGCGAACAAGTTCGCTCCCACGGACTTCGGCCAGAATCAAAAGCAGACGCGCCACTATCCTGACTTCGCTACACTCCCGCTCATCACATTCACTCAAGCAGGAGCACGCATGGTCTGGGACCGGGCAACGCCTTTCGTCATTGATCTGAACGTCGGCGCTGAAGACATCGACGGGCTGGGGCATGCCAATAATGCCGTGTACGTCTCCTGGCTGGAGCGCTGTGCCTGGCGGCATTCGCAGTATCTGGGCCTGGACCTGACCGAATACCGGCGTCTGGACCGGGCCATGGCGGTGGTCAGACACGAGATCGACTACCTGGCCAGTGCCTATGAGAACGATGAACTGCAACTGGCGACCTGGATCGTCGATTGGGATCGCCGCCTGAAAATGACCCGTTGCTTTCAGCTCAAGCGACCCGCCGACAACCTGACGTTGCTGCGCGCGCAAACCACCTTTGTCTGCATCGAACTGTCCAGCGGTCGGCCCAAGCGCATGCCCGCCGAGTTCATCGAGGGCTATGGCGCAGCCATCCCTGACGGCACCGTTCCCAATCCGCACGCCGGACAGTAAACTGCCGGACTTTTTTTCGAGTGTGACCCATGCAAATTGCTCTGGCGCCCATGGAGGGGCTGGTCGACGACATCCTGCGCGATGCCCTGACGAAAGTAGGTGGTATCGACTGGTGCGTGACCGAATTCATCCGGGTGTCCGAGCGTTTGATGCCTGCGCACTACTTTTACAAATACGCTTCGGAATTCCACAAAGGCGCGAAGACCGACGCAGGTACGCCTTTGCGGCTCCAGCTGTTGGGCTCCGACCCAGTGTGTCTGGCCGAGAACGCCGCGTTCGCCTGTGAGTTGGGCGCACCGGTATTGGACCTGAACTTCGGTTGTCCGGCCAAGACTGTCAATCGCTCCCGTGGTGGCGCAATCCTGCTCAAAGAGCCGGAACTGCTGCACTCGATCGTCAGCCAGGTACGCCGTGCCGTGCCCAGACATATTCCTGTAACAGCCAAGATGCGTCTGGGTTACGAAAACACCGATGGCGCGCTGGATTGCGCGCGGGCGTTGGCCGACGGCGGAGCAGAGCAAATAGTCGTTCACGCACGCACCAAGGTCGACGGTTACAAGCCGCCCGCGCACTGGGAGTGGATTGCACGCATTCAGGAGGTGGTGAAGGTCCCCGTGGTGGCCAACGGTGAAATCTGGACCGTTGACGATTGGCGTCGTTGCCGGGAAATATGCGGCGCACGCGACATCATGATTGGTCGCGGGCTGGTGGCGCGCCCTGATCTGGCCCGGCAGATAGCTGCGGCACAGAAGGGTGAAGAGGTCGTGCCGATGACCTGGGATGAGTTGCAGCCCATGCTGCGCGCTTTCTGGCAGGCCTGTCTGATCAAGATGACGCTCATTCAGGCGCCGGGTCGTCTCAAACAATGGTTGGTGCTACTGACCAAGAGCTACCCTGAGGCGACCCTGATGTTCAATGCGCTACGCCGCGAAACCGACTGTGATCGCATCGGCGTGATGCTGGGCTGTCTGCCTGGCTGCTTACCCGAAAGCTAACCCCGACGAACGGTCGAAAAAAACCTGAAAAAAGTCTCTTGAAAAGTGAATGGGTATCCCTATTTTGCTGATCAAGCGATGCCGAAAACGGGTCGCGTACACCACTCGCTGATAAAAAGGAGAATTGTTATGGCTACTGCATTTTCTCTGGCTCCACTGTTTCGCAACTCAGTGGGTTTCGACCGCTTCAACGACCTGTTCGAGTCGGCGGCACGAAATGAGACAACCAGCGGCTACCCTCCCTACAACGTGGAGCGGCATACCGATGATCATTACCGGATCGTGATCGCTGCGGCAGGCATGCAAGAGCAGGACCTTGAGCTACAGGTCGAGAAGGGCGTATTGACCGTGATCGGCAACAAGCGCGAGCAGGAAGCCGACAACGTGACCTATCTGCATCAGGGTATTGCCCGGCGTGAATTCAAGCTGTCGTTCAGGCTGGCCGACAATATCGAGGTCAAGGGTGCCGACCTGTCTCACGGTCTGTTGAGCATCGACCTGGTGCGCAACGTGCCGGAAGAGGCAAAACCAAAGCGCATTCCGCTCAATACCCAGAAAGTACTGGGCAGCTAATCAGTTGTTCTATAGAAGAGGCGCCTTCGGGCGCCTTTTCTGTCTTCACTCCAGAGACGCAGTTTGCTGAAACTGCCGTTTTAGCAGCAGGTTCTCGAACTGCGGACCCGGCAGTGGTTCGCTGAACAGGTAGCCTTGATAGTTGTAACAGCCCACTCTTTCCAGGAACGCCAGTTGCTCCGGCGTTTCGACGCCTTCAGCGATGACGTTAAGGTTCAGGCTCTGAGCCATGGCCACGATGGCGCGGATGATTTCTGCGTCGTTGGGGTCGCTGGTGGCGTCCTGAACGAAGGACTGGTCAATCTTCAGCGTATCCACCGGCAAGCGCTTGAGGTAAGTCAGTGAGGAATAGCCGGTGCCGAAGTCATCCATCGCAAAACTCACGCCCAATTCCTTCAGGCTGAGCATTTTGAGGATGGTGTCGTCAAGGTTCTGGATGACGATGCCTTCAGTGATTTCCAGCTTGAGCATGGAGGCAGGTAATTGATGCTGCTTGAGGCTGTGTTGCACGCGCTCGATAAAGTCGTTCTGGCGGAACTGACGCGGACTTATATTGACGCCCATCAGGAATTTGTTTTTCGAGATCAGCCCCTGCTTTAAAAGCAGGCCTCCGGTTTTGCAGGCCTCGTCCAGAATATGGCTGCCGACCTCCAGAATCATCCCGCTTTCTTCAAGTATCTGGACAAACTGATCAGGTGACAGCAACCCGTATTCAGGGTGCTCCCAGCGCAGCAGTGCCTCTGCACCGGTAATGTACTGGTCCCGGCAATCGATCTGGGCCTGGAAGTGCAGCTGGAATTCGTTGCGGGTCAGCGCCAGTCGCAAGTCGTTTTCAAGACGCAGGCGCTGGCTGACGGCCTGCTGCATGGATACATGGAAAAACTGTGACGCATTGCGTCCGGAATCCTTGGCGCGATACAGCGCAATATCGGCCCGTTTGAGCAAATCGGCAGGGGCCAGGCCATCGTCCGGAATCAGAACGATGCCGATGCTCGGCGTAACCTGCAGGCGATGACCGTCGAGGAACATCGGTTCGGCCAGCAGCTCGCGAAGGTTGTCTGCCAGCACGCGGACCTGCTGAGTGACTTCATCACGGGTGCCGTCCAGCCCGCAGATCAGCACCACGAACTCGTCACCGCCCAGGCGGGCCACTGTGTCCTCCTGACGTACGCTGGCCTCCAGGCGCGCGGCGATGATGCTCAGCACGCTGTCGCCCACCGGGTGGCCAAGTGAGTCATTGATGTGCTTGAAATGGTCCAGGTCGAGAAACAGCAGGGCACCGCGCAGGTTCTGGTGCTGGAGCAGCGAGACTTGCTGGCTGAGGCGGTCCATCAACAGCGCGCGGTTGGGCAGCCCGGTGAGCGGGTCGTGATAAGCCAGATGCTGAACCTGTGCCTGGGCGGTTTTCAGCTGGCCGATGTCTCGGGCGTTCATCAGCAGGCAGGCGGTATTGTTCAGGGTGATGAACTCGACCGAGATGTCCAGCACCAGGGGCGCGCCGTGCTTGTCCTGGCAATTCATTTCGCGATGATGCACGCGGCCTTTCTGGCGTAGTTCGTCAATCATGTATTCGCGCTGCACAGTGTCGGACCAGATACCGATTTCGTGGGCTGTGCGGCCCAGGACTTCCTGAGCGCTGAAGCCGGTCAGGCGACAGAAGCCGTCATTGACCTCTACATAGCGGCCGGACTCAATTTCAGTGATGGTGATCGAGTCCGGGCTTGAGTGAAATGCCTTGGCAAACTTCTCCTCGCTGGCCTCCAGCGCTGACTGGACGCACTGTTGAGTGATGTCCAGCACGGTTCCGGACAGCTTCACGGCCTGGCCATGTTCATTGCGATAGATTCGTGCACGGCTTTCAAGCAGGCGCGATGTGCCGTCTTGCAACTGGAAACGGTAGGTCACCTGCAGGCAATCCTGCCGGTTTTCCAGTGCCGCCGCATAAACTGCGCGCATGCGCCGTCGCTCTTCAGCGGGCAGGCTGCCGAAGAACTGCCGGCCATCCTCGTCGAAGGGCAGTGCCGCCATGCCGTGCAGCGCAGACGCACGCGCCGAGGCTTGCAGCCGGTTGCCGGTGATGTCCAGATCCCAGGTGCCCATCTGCGCCAGTTCCAGCGCCAGTTCCAGACGGTCCCGGGTTTGCTGGAGGACGCGCTCCGCGCCTGTCGGCGGCAGGCTGGGGGTGGCTGCCTGTGCAGGGACTTTCAGCACGGAGTTATCCGGTGGGTTGGACATTTGATCACGAGCCTTTAATCGAAAGAACCGATAGGGCGATCAGTCTGCGGTTTGCAGCATGGTCTACCTACTATGTCTGCGCATCGAGCAGTTTCATGAATGCTCTTGCTGCATTCGATAGCGTGCGTTCGGTATGCAGGATGTAGCCTAGCTGGCGATTGAGTTGCACGCCCGGCAATGGAATGCGCGCCACTTGTTCGTCGAGCATGGTGCGTGGCAGAACGCTCCAGGCAAGGCCAATGGAGACCATCATCTTGATTGTCTCCATATAGTTGGTACTCATCGCGATGTTGGGCTTGAGGCCCTGGGCTTCGCACAAGCCGCTGACAATGTGATGGGTAAACGTGTTACCGCCCGGAAATACTGCCGGATAGCGCACGACATCCTCCAGTTTCATGGGGCCGCTGTTGGCCAGCGGACGTTCCGGTGCCGCGACGAAGTCCAGCGGGTCGTCCCACACGGGCACGGCGCGGATCAGCGTATGCGGTTCGGGTGCGAGTGTAATGACTGCCAGTTCGGCGCGCCCGTGAAGAATTTCCTCATAGGCAATTTCCGAGTCCAGGAACTGAATGTCCAGTGCGACCTTTGGATAAGTCCGGGTAAACGCCCGTAATACCGGGGGCAGGCGATGCAGGCCAATATGGTGACTGGTCGCCAGAGTCAGCCGCCCGGTGACTTCGCCGGTCAGGTTGGTCAGCGCGCGGCGAGTGTCATCCAGAACGTTCAGAATCTGATAGGCACGTGGCAGCAGGGCGCGCCCGGCCTCGGTGAGGCTGACTTCCCGACCCAGGCGGTCGAACAGGCGCACATTCAATTGCTGCTCCAGACCGGCAATGCGCTTGCTGATGGCCGGTTGAGTCAGGTAGAGGCGTTCGCCTGCCCCGGAAAAGCTGCCGGTCTCGGCGATGGCAATAAAAGCATTAAGGTTGGCGAGATCCATGGTCGGATTCCATTTGGTTATCCAAAGTATGAAAATTATGAATTTGAGTTATTTAAGCATATTCCATACGATGACCGCACAAGCCAAGGGGTCATCGTCACGATTGCCCAAGGCATAGAAACAAGCTGATGAGGAAGTACGTCCGATGGCCGGGAAAACGCTCTACGACAAGCTCTGGGATTCGCATTTGGTCAAGCAGCGCGACGACGGTTCGGCGCTGATCTACATTGACCGCCATATCATCCACGAAGTGACCTCGCCGCAAGCGTTCGAAGGCCTGCGGCTGGCGAAGCGCAAGCCATGGCGGATCGACTCGATCATCGCCACGCCTGACCATAACGTGCCGACCACGTCGGAACGCAAGGGGGGTATCGACGCCATTGAAGATCAGGTGTCGCGCCTGCAGGTGCAGACTCTCGACGACAACTGCGACGAGTACGGCATTACCGAATTCAAGATGAACGATCCTCGTCAGGGCATCGTTCACGTGATCGGCCCGGAGCAGGGCGCAACCCTGCCAGGCATGAGCGTGGTCTGCGGCGACTCGCACACCTCGACCCACGGCGCATTTGGTGCGCTGGCGCACGGTATCGGCACTTCCGAGGTCGAGCACGTGCTTGCCACTCAGTGCCTGGTTGCCAAGAAAATGAAGAACATGCTGGTCTCGGTCGAAGGGCAACTGCCGTTCGGCGTGACGGCTAAAGACATCGTGCTGGCCGTGATTGGCAAGATCGGTACGGCAGGCGGTAACGGTTACGCCATCGAGTTCGCCGGCAGCGCAATTCGTGACCTGTCGATCGAAGGCCGCATGACCATCTGCAACATGTCCATCGAAGCCGGTGCCCGGGTCGGCATGGTTGCCACCGACGAAAAGACCGTCGAGTACGTCAAGGGTCGTCCGTTTGCCCCTAAAGGTGCGGAATGGGACCTGGCAGTCGAGGCCTGGAAGGATCTGGTTTCCGACGCTGACGCTGTATTCGATACCGTGGTCAGGCTTGACGCCGCGCAGATCAAGCCACAGGTCAGCTGGGGCACTTCGCCGGAAATGGTGCTTGCCGTCGATCAAAACGTGCCGGACCCAGCGCAAGAGCCGGATCTGGTCAAGCGTGGCTCCATCGAGCGCGCCTTGAAGTACATGGGCCTGAAAGCCAATCAGCCGATCACCGATATCCAGCTGGACCGAGTATTCATCGGTTCCTGCACCAACTCGCGGATCGAAGACCTGCGCGCTGCTGCCGATGTTGCCAAGGGCCGCAAGGTGGCTGCGACCATCAAGCAGGCCATCGTAGTGCCGGGTTCGGGCCTGATCAAGGAGCAGGCCGAGAAGGAAGGGCTGGACAAAGTGTTCATCGAAGCCGGTTTCGAATGGCGTGAGCCGGGCTGTTCGATGTGCCTGGCGATGAACCCGGACCGCCTGGGTTCTGGCGAGCATTGCGCATCCACGTCCAACCGCAACTTCGAAGGCCGTCAGGGCGCTGGCGGCCGCACGCATCTGGTAAGCCCTGCGATGGCTGCCGCGGCGGCGGTCAATGGCCGTTTCATTGACGTTCGCGACTTGATCCAGCTCTGAGGAATCCAGCATGAAAGCCTTTACCCAACACAATGGCCTGGTTGCTCCTCTGGATCGTGCCAATGTCGACACCGACCAGATCATCCCCAAGCAGTTTCTCAAGTCGATCAAGCGTACGGGTTTTGGCCCGAACCTGTTCGATGAGTGGCGTTATCTGGATGTGGGGCAGCCGTATCAGGACAACTCCAAGCGTCCGCTGAACCATGACTTCGTGCTCAACCACGAGCGTTATCAGGGGGCAAGCGTGCTGCTGGCCCGGGAAAACTTCGGTTGTGGCTCCAGTCGCGAGCATGCGCCGTGGGCACTGGAAGAGTATGGTTTCTGCGCGATTATTGCGCCGAGCTACGCGGACATTTTCTTCAACAACAGCTTCAAGAACGGCCTGTTGCCGATCATTCTGTCTGAAGCCGAGGTGGACGAGCTGTTCAAGCAGGTCGAGGCCAGCCCCGGCTACCAGTTGAGCATTGATCTGCAGGCGCAGACCGTGACCCGTCCCGACGGCAAGGTGCTGAGCTTTGAAATCGATGCGTTCCGCAAACATTGCCTGCTCAACGGCCTGGACGACATCGGCCTGACGCTGATGGACGCTGACGCCATTGCCAGTTTCGAAAGCAGGCATCGCGCCAGTCAGCCGTGGCTGTTCCGCGACTGATTGATTCATCGCAACCTGTCTGTTTGCCAGCAAGGGGCCCTGCGCCTTGCTGGCAAAAGTGTTTAAGACAGGTGATAAATTTTTCGCCGCTGCGAGCGTTATAAACAGGCGTTGTTCGCGACGCCGATGCACAAAATCGAGGATGTTATGAGCAAGCAGATTCTGATTCTCCCAGGTGATGGTATTGGTCCGGAAATCATGACCGAAGCGGTCAAGGTGCTGGAGCTGGCCAACGAAAAGTATCAGTTGGGCTTTGAATTGACCCACGACGTGATCGGCGGCGCAGCCATCGACAAACACGGCGTGCCGCTGGCAGACGAGACCCTGGATCGCGCCCGTGCGGCCGATGCCGTACTGTTGGGCGCAGTCGGCGGCCCGAAATGGGACACCATTGAGCGCGACATCCGTCCTGAACGCGGTCTGCTGAAAATTCGTTCGCAACTGGGCCTGTTCGGCAACCTGCGTCCGGCGATCCTCTACCCACAACTGGCGGATGCGTCGAGCCTCAAGCCGGAAATCGTTGCCGGTCTGGATATCCTTATCGTCCGCGAACTGACCGGTGGCATCTACTTCGGCGCGCCACGCGGCACTCGCGTATTGGATAATGGCGAGCGTCAGGCCTACGACACGCTGCCGTACAGCGAAAGCGAGATCCGCCGCATCGCCAAGGTCGGTTTCGACATGGCCATGGTGCGTGGCAAAAAGCTCTGCTCGGTAGACAAGGCCAACGTGCTGGCGTCCAGCCAGCTGTGGCGCGAAATCGTCGAGCAGGTGGCCAAGGATTACCCTGAAGTCGAACTCAGCCACATGTATGTCGATAACGCCGCCATGCAGCTGGTTCGTGCGCCCAAGCAGTTCGATGTAATCGTAACCGACAACCTGTTCGGCGACATTCTGTCCGATCAGGCGTCGATGCTCACCGGTTCCATCGGCATGCTGCCGTCGGCTTCGCTGGACACCGCCAACAAGGGCATGTACGAGCCTTGTCATGGTTCGGCGCCGGACATCGCCGGCAAAGGCATTGCCAACCCGCTGGCGACCATTCTGTCGGTATCGATGATGCTGCGTTACAGCTTCAACCTGACCGACGCGGCTGACGCCATCGAGAAGGCGGTCAGCGTGGTACTGGATCAGGGTATTCGCACCGGCGACATCTGGTCGGAAGGCAAAGTCAAAGTTGGTACGCAGGAAATGGGCGATGCAGTAGTCGCCGCGCTGCGGAATCTGTAATCTCTCTGGCCCGCCGCCTGCTGCGCATGCGCAGAGCGGTGGTCCCACTTTTATTCAAGGTGTAGTTGCGATGAAACGTGTAGGTCTGATCGGTTGGCGCGGCATGGTCGGTTCCGTGCTCATGCAGCGGATGCGGGAAGAGCAGGACTTCGATCTCATTGAGCCGGTGTTTTTCACTACTTCCAATGTCGGTGGCCAGGCGCCTTCGGTGGGCAAGGATGTTGCGCCACTGAAAGACGCCTACAGCATCGACGAGCTGAAAACCCTGGACGTAGTGCTGACCTGTCAGGGTGGCGACTACACCAATGAGGTGTTCCCCAAGCTGCGCGAAGCCGGCTGGCAGGGTTACTGGATCGATGCCGCTTCCAGTCTGCGCATGCAGGATGACGCCGTTATCGTGCTCGACCCTGTGAACCGCAAGGTCATCGACCAGCAGCTGGACGCGGGCACCAAAAACTATATCGGCGGTAACTGCACGGTCAGTCTGATGCTGATGGGCCTTGGCGGTCTGTTCGACGCCGGGCTGGTCGAGTGGATGAACGTCATGACCTACCAGGCGGCCTCCGGAGCCGGCGCGCAGAACATGCGCGAGCTGATCAAACAGATGGGTGCGGTGCACGCTTCCGTGGCTGATGATCTGGCCAACCCGGCCAGCGCCATTCTGGATATCGACCGCAAGGTGGCCGAGGCCATGCGCAGCGAGTCGTTCCCGACCGAGAATTTCGGCGTGCCACTGGCAGGCAGTCTGATCCCGTGGATCGACAAGGCGTTGCCGAACGGCCAGAGCCGCGAAGAGTGGAAAGGCCAGGCCGAGACCAACAAGATTCTCGGTCGCTTCAAGAGCCCGATCCCGGTCGACGGCATTTGCGTACGCATCGGTGCCATGCGTTGCCACAGCCAGGCGTTGACCATCAAGCTTAACAAGGATGTGCCGATTGCGGACATCGAAGGCTTGATCAGCCAGCACAACCCGTGGGTCAAGCTGGTGCCGAACAACCGTGAAGCCAGCATGCACGAGCTGAGCCCGACTGCCGTAACCGGCACCATGAGTATTCCGGTAGGCCGTTTGCGCAAACTGAACATGGGTTCGCAGTACCTGGGTGCCTTTACCGTGGGTGACCAGCTGTTGTGGGGCGCGGCAGAGCCGCTGCGTCGCATGCTGAGAATCCTGCTGGAGCGTTGAGGCTCGGTTTTACAGCAAACCCGCTTTCCGAAAGGAAGGCGGGTTTTTTAATGCCTGATACTTTTGATTGATCGCCTTTCATCCCTATATATGGGATTGAAATTTACATATTGAGATAATTGTAACAACAGGTTTATAGTCGTCCTGCACTCACTTCCAAAAAAACAACAGGTGACGCAATGCAGGCGCAATTGATCGCGCTCGATTGGGGGACAACCTCACTTCGTGCTTATCGACTTGGCGAACATGGCCAGGTACTGGAACAGCGCGCATTGAGCGCGGGCATCATGCAGTTGCCGACCACGCCGCGGCTGATCGCGGGGCAGTTCTGCAGTGACGGTTTCGAGTTGGCCTTTGACCAGGCGTGCGGCGACTGGCTCGATGCCCAGCCGGACCTGCAGGTGATTGCCTGTGGCATGGTCGGCAGCGCACAGGGCTGGCGCGAGGCGGCCTACCGGGAAACGCCGGCCAGCGTCAATGAGCTGAGCGCAGCGTTGCAGACGGTGCGCAGCGTGCGCGGCGTGACGGTGCACATCATCCCCGGCGTCCTGCAGCGCTCGACCCTGCCCAACGTCATGCGTGGCGAAGAAACCCAGGTGCTGGGTGTGCTGGCCGGCCTCGACGCCGGGCAGAGCAGCCAGCAGCTGCTGATCGGTCTGCCCGGCAGCCACTCCAAATGGGTGCAGGTAGAACGGGGTCGCATTGTTCACTTCGACACCTTCATGACCGGCGAGGTCTACGCCGCGCTCTGCGCGCACACTATTCTGGGACGCACCATGCAGCCTTCGGAGGCGTTCGACGAGCAGGCGTTTGACCGCGGCTTGTCGATTGCCCTGTCCGACGCGGGCTCTGCGGGGCCGCTGTCGACGATTTTCAGCACACGAACGCTCGGCCTTACCGGGCAATTGGCTGCCAGTGCGCAACCTGACTATCTTTCCGGCCTGTTGATTGGCCATGAACTGGGCGCCATCGCCAGGCTGCATCTGCACAACCACGAACAATTGCCTGCGGTGATCCTCATCGGCAGCGATTCGCTGTGCACGCGCTATGCACGCGGGCTGGCCGTTTGTGGCTTTCCCGGCGTGACATTGGCCGAGCAGGCGACCGAGCGCGGCCTCTGGCAGGTCGCCGTTCAAGCCGGTCTGATCGCGCGCCGCTCGTCCCAACACATTCGAGAGGTTTGACATGCTCAAGCAAGCATTGAAGGAAAACGGTCTGGTCGCAATCCTGCGCGGCCTGCGTCCCGAAGAAGCGCCTGCGATTGGCGATGTGTTGTACGAGGCCGGTTTTCGGGTCATTGAAGTGCCGCTCAACTCTCCACAGCCGTTCGACAGCATCCGCTTGTTGCGCCAGCAACTGCCAGCCGATTGCCTGATCGGTGCGGGAACGGTGCTGACCCCGGAGCAGGTGACTCAGGTCAAGGATGCCGGAGGCCAAGTGATTGTCATGCCGCACAGCGATGCGAAGGTGTTGCGTGCAGCCAAGGCTGCCGGGCTGTTCCTCTCACCGGGCGTGGCGACGCCGACCGAAGCCTTTGCCGCGCTGGCCGAAGGGGCTGATGTGCTGAAGCTGTTTCCTGCCGAGCAGATGTCGCCCGCGGTGGTCAAGGCGTGGCTGGCGGTATTGCCCAAGGGCACGATTCTGCTGCCGGTCGGGGGGATCTCGCCGGACAACATGAAGGTGTTCCTTGACGCAGGTGTGAAAGGCTTCGGCCTGGGCTCCGGGCTGTTCAAGCCAGGCATGAGCGTCGCCGACGTTACTGAGCGCGCCCAAGCCTATGTGGCTGCCTGGAAGCAGCACAGCGCAGCGCTTGCAGACTGACCGGCTCCGGTAGTCGTTATCCAATAAGAGAATCAACAAGAGAAACCGCACCCATGAAAATCACCAAACTCACCACGTTCATCGTTCCGCCGCGCTGGTGCTTCCTCAAGGTCGAGACCGACGAGGGCGTTGTCGGCTGGGGCGAGCCAGTGGTCGAAGGCCGCGCGCACACCGTGGCCGCTGCTGTGGAAGAACTCTCCGATTACCTGATCGGCAAGGACCCGCGCAACATCGAAGACATCTGGACGGTGCTGTACCGCGGCGGCTTCTACCGGGGTGGGGCGATCCACATGAGCGCTCTGGCAGGCATCGATCAGGCGTTGTGGGACATCAAGGGCAAGGCTCTGGGCGTTTCCGTCAGTGACCTGCTCGGTGGTCAGGTGCGTGACAAGATTCGTGTCTATTCGTGGATCGGTGGTGATCGTCCTGCCGACACGGCGCGGGCTGCGAAAGAAGCGGTCGGACGTGGTTTTACTGCGGTGAAAATGAACGGCACCGAAGAGCTGCAATTTCTCGACACCTTCGACAAGGTCGACCTGGCGCTGGCCAACGTGGCTGCCGTGCGCGATGCGGTCGGGCCGAATGTCGGCATCGGTGTGGATTTCCATGGCCGGGTGCACAAGCCCATGGCCAAGGTGCTGATGAAGGAGCTGGACGCCTACAAGCTGATGTTCATCGAGGAGCCGGTGCTCAGCGAGAACTATGAAGCACTGAAGGAGCTGGCACCGCTGACCATCACGCCGATTGCCCTGGGTGAACGGCTGTTCTCACGCTGGGACTTCAAGCGCGTGTTGAGCGAAGGTTATGTCGACATTATCCAGCCTGATGCGTCCCACGCCGGTGGCATCACTGAAACCCGCAAGATCGCCAATATGGCCGAAGCGTATGACGTCGCGCTGGCGCTGCATTGTCCGCTCGGGCCTATCGCGCTAGCGGCATGCCTGCAACTGGACGCGGTTTGTTACAACGCCTTCATTCAGGAACAAAGCCTGGGCATTCACTACAACGAAAGCAACGATCTGCTCGATTACGTGAAGCACCCGGAAGTCTTCGATTACGACAAGGGCATGGTCAAGATTCCCAACGGGCCGGGCCTGGGCATCGAGATCAACGAAGAATATGTCATCGAACGCGCGGCCATCGGCCACCGCTGGCGCAACCCGATCTGGCGCCATGCCGATGGCAGTTTTGCCGAGTGGTAGAGCACAGTAAATCCCCATAACCATCGTTCCCACGCTCTGCACTCAGCGTTATACATAAGTCCTGAGAAGCCCGTAGATCGGGCTTCTGCCCGGAGGGCGTGGGAGCGAACCTGTTCGCGAAGAAGGTAGTTCAGCCGATGCGTTTTTGGGGAATGCACTGGCCCTTTCGCGAACAAGTTCGCTCCCACGGCCTTCAGCCAGAATCAAAAGCGGATTTGTATAGCACTGAGCGCGGGAGCGTGGGAACGAGAGCTCGCCAATCGAAACACAGACCTCAATAAATCCAACAAGAGGCTACATTCCATGCGCACTCGAACTCTTGAGGGTGCGGCATCCCTGGTGACGCCGTCCCGCAAACGTTTCTTCATCATGGTGCTGCTGTTCATTACGGTGGTGATCAACTACCTGGACCGCAGCAACCTGTCGATTGCCGCTCCGGCGCTGACCGCCGAGCTGGGCCTTGATACGGTTCACATCGGGCTGATCTTCTCCGCGTTCGGCTGGACCTATGCCGCCATGCAATTGCCAGGTGGCTGGCTGGTGGACCGTGTGCCGCCGCGTATCCTTTACACCGCGGCGCTGCTGCTGTGGTCCATTGCGACCATCATGCTTGGTTTTGCGACCAGCTTTATTGCGCTGTTCGTACTGCGCATGGCGGTCGGTGCGCTGGAAGCACCTGCCTATCCGATCAACAGCCGTGTCGTGACCACCTGGTTCCCCGAGCGCGAGCGGGCTACTGCCATTGGCGTCTATACCTCGGGGCAGTTCGTCGGTCTGGCGTTTCTGACCCCGGTGCTGGCCTGGTTACAGGCGCACTATGGCTGGCACATGGTGTTTGTCGCTACAGGTGGTGTCGGTGTGCTGTGGGCGTTGATCTGGTACACGGTGTATCGCGAGCCGCGTGACTTCAAAGGCGTCAATCAGCAGGAAATCGACCTGATCAAAGAGGGCGGCGGTCTGGTAGACATCCAGAAGGATGTCGAAAAACAGAAGCAGGGTTTCAGCTGGCTGGACCTGGGCATTGTGTTGAGCAAGCGCAAGCTGTGGGGGATCTATCTGGGCCAGTTCTGCCTGAACTCCACGCTGTGGTTCTTCCTGACCTGGTTCCCGACCTATCTGGTGAAATACCGCGGCATGGATTTCATCAAGTCCGGGCTACTGGCGTCGTTGCCGTTTCTCGCGGCATTTGTCGGCGTGCTGTGTTCAGGGTTCTTCTCCGACTGGCTGATCCGTCGCGGGCATAGCGTGGGCTTTGCGCGCAAGTTGCCAATCATTGCCGGGCTGCTGATCTCGACCTCGATCATCGGTGCCAACTTCGTTGACTCCACACCGTTGGTTATCACTTTTCTGGCGCTGGCATTCTTCGGCAACGGTCTGGCGTCGATCACCTGGTCGCTGGTGTCGACCCTGGCCCCTGCGCGCTTGCTGGGCCTGACTGGCGGCACGTTCAACTTCATCGGCAACCTCGCCGCCATCGCCACGCCGATCGTGATCGGCTTTCTGGCAACCGGTGACTCGTTTGCGCCTGCCATCACTTACATTTCAGTGCTGGCATTGCTGGGCGCGCTGTCTTACATCCTGCTGGTAGGCAAAGTAGAGCGTATCGAGCTCTGATGCCGACGTATCTGGACGCTGGCGGCGATAATGCCGTCAGCTTTTCGATCCGCCCCTTTTATGAAAATGGCCTGTCATGCACAACGATTCGATCATCCCTGAAAAAATTACCGGCAAAGAACCGGCGACGACAGGGACCCAGACTCTGTCGCGCGGGCTTGGCGTTGTGCAGGCGGTGGCCGGTGGCGCACGCGACCTGAAGGAAATCGCCCGGCTGATCGGCATCACACGCAGTACCACGCACCGGCTGGCCAGTTGTCTGGTCGAGGAGCGCTACCTTCGGGTGGTGCCTCAAGTGGGTTATCTGCTTGGGCCGAAACTGATTGAGCTGGGGTTTCAGGCGCGCGAAGAAGTGCCACTGGCAATTCTCGCCCGGCCATATCTGGATCGACTGTCGGAGCTGACGGGCGATACGGTGCATCTGGCGGTGCGGGAAGGGGACGACGTGCTTTATCTGCACAAGAACCCTGGTCGCAATGGCCCGGAAATGCGCTCACGGGTCGGGCATCGCATGCCGCTGGTGCGAACCGGTATCGGCAAGGCGTTGCTGCTGGACAGCGGGTTGCCGGAGTGGCAGCGGTTGTATGACGCCAGCATGCCGAGCACTGGCAGGAGTGCGCTGTGGCCTGCTCATGAGCAGCAAACCTGGGAGCAGTTGCAGGCGCGAAGGGAAGAATACGTGCAGGGAGGATATGCGTTCGATCTGGAGGACAACGAACCGTCGATCCGTTGCGTTGCAGCGCCGGTACGTGATGCCAGCAAACAGATCGTTGCCGGCATCAGTGTCGCCAGTACCGTGCCCTACATGCCGCTGGAGAAGATGGCCGAGCTGGTCCCGCTGATCAAGCAGATAGCAGCGGAACTCTCGGCCGATCTCGGCGGCTGATTCGTAGTGAATCAGGCCTGCAGCGTGGCCATGTCGATCACGAATCGGTATTTCACGTCACCGGCCAGCATGCGCTCGTAGGCCTCGTTGATATTGCGGATATCAAGCATTTCGATGTCGCAGGTGATGTCGTTCTCGGCGCAGAAATCCAGTACTTCCTGGGTTTCAGCGATGCCGCCGATCAGCGATCCGGCCAATACGCGACGGCTCATCACCAGATGGGCTGCATGGACTGGCGGCTCGACCGGTTCGATCAGACCGACCAGAATGTGCACGCCGTCAAAGCGCAGTGTTTCCAGGTAGGGGTTCAGGTCATGCTGGACCGGAATGGTGTCGAGCAGGAAGTCGAAATGACCGGCAGCGGCTTTCATCTGTTCAGCGTCGGTGGACACGATCACATGATCTGCACCCTGACGACGTGCTTCCTGAGCCTTGGCTGCGGAGCGAGTGAACAGGGTCACTTCAGCGCCCATTGCCTTGGCGAACTTGATGCCCATGTGGCCCAGACCACCCATGCCCAGAATACCGACCTTGTCGCCAGCCTTCACACCGTAGTGCTTGAGTGGCGAATAAGTGGTGATGCCTGCGCAAAGGATTGGCGCAGCAGCAGCCGGGTCGAGTTTCTCTGGAATGCGCACAACGAAATGCTCGGCGACCACGATGCTGTTGGAGTAGCCACCCATGGTGTTGCTGCCGTCCACTCGGTCAGGCGTGGCGTAGGTCATGGTCGGACCTTCCAGGCAATACTGTTCGAGATCCGATTTACAGGCCGAGCATTCGCGGCACGAATCGACCATGCAGCCAACACCGACCAGATCGCCAACCTTGTATTTGCTGGCGTTGGTGCCAGTGGCGGTGACGCGACCGACAATTTCATGGCCAGGCATCAGCGGGTAGACGGCGATGCCCCATTCGTTGCGCGCCTGGTGAATGTCAGAGTGGCAGACGCCGCAGTAGAGGATTTCGATGGCAACGTCGTCGGCACGCGGAGCGCGACGTTCGAAGGTCATCGGGGCGAGGGGGGCGGTAGCGGACTGTGCAGCATAACCGATAGCTTTGTACATGTTTGACCTCGCAAGGTGTTACGGAATAGAGGCGGTCAATTGTCCTGATATGCGTCCCTCACGGCTATGGTGAATCCTACGTGTTTCATGCCTATTCCTCCGACCTGGCGTTTCAGGGTCGGCTATGAAGCGCAAATCTGCGATGATAGAGCTGTCTGTTTCTCTGTCAGGCTGTTCCCATGACGTTACCTGTTGTTATTGATGGCAATGCCACGCTTGTCTCCTTGATCCAGCCGCTGGCAGTGCGTCCCGGCTTTGTGGCGACGCATTTGCCCGAGGTTCGCGTGCTTTCGGCGTTCGGCTATGTCGCCAGCAGCCCGCAGATTTACGAGCCGAGCCTGATGATTGTCGTGCAAGGCAGCAAGGTCGCCTGCCTGGGGCCGCGTACGTTTGAGTATGGCACCGGGCATTACCTGATTCAGGCGCTTTCTGTGCCGTTCAAATGCGAGACCTTCGCCACCCCGGACAAGCCGCTGTATGGCGTATCGGTAGCCATTGACCGCGTACTGCTTGGCGAGTTGGTGCAAGCGATGGGCCCGGCCAGCGGCCAGGAAAGCCAGGAGCAGACCCCGGAGTCGATGACCTCGGTACGCATCGACTCTGCGATGCGTGACAGCGTCGAACGCCTGCTGCGTTGCCTGCACGATCCGTTGGAGTGTCAGGCGATGGGGCAATCAAGGATTCGCGAGGTGTTATACACCGCGCTGCGTGGACCGCAATCAGGTGTATTGCGTGCGCTGGTCGAGCAGCAGGGGCAATTCGCACGGATTGCCTCGGCGGTGACCTATCTGCATGAGCACTATGATCACGCGCTGAATGTCGACACGCTGGCCAGTTGCGCAAACATGAGTACCTCGACCTTTCACGAGCACTTCAAACGCAGCACCCTTTTGTCACCGGTGCAGTACCTGAAACGTCTGCGGCTGCTCAAGGCTCAGCAACTGCTGGTGGCCGACGGGCTGAATGTGTCGCAGGTCGCGCTCAGGGTCGGCTATCAAAGTGCGTCGCAGTTCAGCCGTGAATACAAGCGCTACTTTGAACGCAGTCCGGGAGAAGAGGGCTGTAGGGTTTAGCGGCAAGCTACAAGCGGCAAGATCAGAGCCTGTAGCTTGCCGCCGCCTTACATGTTCGGGTATGTCGGCCCGCCAGCGCCTTCCGGTGCAACCCAGGTAATGTTCTGCGAAGGGTCCTTGATGTCGCAGGTCTTGCAGTGCACGCAGTTCTGCGCGTTGATCTGAAAGCGCTTTTCGCCATCTTCTTTAGTGATGACTTCATACACGCCAGCCGGGCAATAGCGCTGTGCCGGTTCGTCGTACAGCGGCAGGTTCTTGCTGATCGGGATGCTCGGGTCGGTCAGCTTCAGATGGCAGGGTTGTTCCTCTTCATGGTTGGTGCTGGAGAGGAATACCGAACTGAGCTTGTCGAAGCTGAGCTTGCCGTCGGGTTTCGGGTAATCGATTTTCTTTGAGTCCGCTGCCAGCTTGAGGCAGGCGTAGTCCGGCGTAGTGTCGTGCAGCGTGAACGGCAGCTTGCCACCGAAAATGTTCTGATCGATGAAGTTGAAGGCGCCACCCTTGATCGCGCCGTATTTGTGGATCGCCACGCCAAAGTTGCGGCTGGCGAATAGCTCTGCATGCAGCCAGCTGGCCTTGAAGGCATCGACGTAGGAGGTCAGCACGTCGCCGCCTTCCTTGCCGGCGAACAGGGCATCTGCCACCGAATCGGCTGCGAGCATGCCGGACTTCATTGCCGTGTGGCTGCCCTTGATCTTGGCGAAGTTCAGGGTGCCCAGGTCGCAACCGATCAACGCGCCGCCAGGGAATACCACCTTCGGCAGCGAGTTCAGGCCGCCCTTGGCAATGGCGCGTGCGCCGTAGCTGATGCGTTTGCCGCCTTCAAGGTACTGCTTGATGACCGGGTGGTGCTTGTAGCGCTGGAATTCGTCGAACGGCGACAGGTACGGGTTGCTGTATGACAGGTCGACGATCAGGCCGACTACCACCTGATTGTTCTCCAGGTGGTACAGGAACGAGCCGCCCGGATTGGCATCGTCCAGCGGCCAGCCTGCGGTGTGCACCACCAGGCCCTGTTCATGTTTGGCCGGGTCGACTTCCCAGATTTCCTTCAGGCCGATGGCGTAATGCTGTACATCGGCTTCGTCATCGAGATTGAAGCGCTTGAGCAATTGCTTGCCGATGTGACCGCGGCAGCCTTCGGCGAACAGCGTGTACTTGGCGCGCAGTTCCATGCCGGGGGTGTACAGGCCTTCCTTGGGGTTGCCTTCGCGGTCGACACCCAGATCGCCGGTGACGATACCGCGCACCACGCCGTTTTCGTCGAACAGTGCTTCCTGAGCGGCAAAGCCCGGGTAGATTTCCACACCAAGGTTTTCAGCCTGCTGGGCGAGCCAGCGGCACAGATTGCCCAGGGATATGATGTAGTTGCCCTGGTTGTGCATGGTCTTGGGGACGAAAAAGTCCGGAATTTTCTGTGCCTTTTCGGCGTCGCGCAGGACGTAGATGTCATCACGCTTGACGGGTGTATTGAGCGGAGCGCCCAATTCCTGCCAGTTTGGAAACAGCTCGTTCAGTGCGCGCGGTTCAAACACGGCACCGGACAGAATGTGTGCGCCGACTTCGGAGCCTTTTTCCACCACGCAGACGCTGATTTCCTGCCCGGCTTCAGCGGCCTTCTGTTTAAGGCGGCAAGCGGCAGAAAGCCCGGAAGGGCCGGCTCCGACGATGACGACGTCGAATTCCATGTATTCGCGTTCCACAGGCTATCTCCTACGTTCAATGCTCACGGTATTTTTATGGGCGCTGCTTTATGAGTCGCTGCAGGCCGACGCAGGAGGTGTTGGGCACCACCCGTCTTTTAATTAATGGCACGCATTATATCTACACCACTGCATGGGTCCAATACAAACGTTTGTTTGAATTGCCCGCAGCCCAGATAAATCAAAGACACCAGACTCGGAACTGGCCGATTTGGCGTATTGACCGGAAAAGGCGTTGCGGTCAATATACGGGCGGTTTTGCGTTTGCCGTAGGCTGAAACGAGGCACCTGCGTTGCAGGAAGTCTCTCAAAAGGCATCAGGCGGACGCGGTGCAGGCAACAGGTCAACGTCGCACGGCGCATTTTACACACCCTGCCGCTGCTTGACGGGTGACTCCCGGCTTTTATATGGCTTTTTAAAGTCGCCCGGACGGCCTGCACGCATTGCGATTGCTTGTTGAGGACACATATCGATCGTCTGGCATCGCCAGGCGACTTCTTTTCACCGGAGAGTGAGGAATCCATGAAGGTTCTTGTAGCTGTCAAACGAGTGGTCGACTACAACGTCAAGGTTCGCGTCAAGGCGGACAACTCCGGCGTCGATCTTGCCAACGTCAAAATGTCCATGAACCCGTTCTGCGAAATCGCTGTTGAAGAAGCGGTGCGCTTGAAAGAGAAGGGCGTGGCAACGGAAATCGTGGTCGTCACCATTGGTCCGACCACTGCTCAGGAGCAACTGCGTACTGCGCTGGCGCTGGGTGCAGACCGTGCCGTGCTGGTCGAGTCTGCCGAAGAACTGACCTCTCTGGCCGTGGCCAAGCTGCTCAAGGCAGTGGTCGACAAGGAGCAGCCACAACTGGTTATCCTTGGTAAACAGGCTATCGACAGTGACAACAACCAGACTGGCCAGATGCTGGCCGCACTGAGCGGCTACCCGCAAGGTACGTTCGCCTCCAAGGTTGAAGTCTCCGGTGACAAGGTTGCCGTGACCCGTGAGATCGACGGCGGTCTGCAGACTGTTTCCCTGAGCCTGCCAGCCATCGTGACCACGGACCTGCGTCTGAACGAGCCACGCTACGCTTCGCTGCCCAACATCATGAAAGCCAAGAAAAAGCCGCTTGAAGTGCTGACCCCGGATGCACTGGGCGTTTCCACGGCATCGACCAACAAGACCCTCAAGGTTGAAGCACCGGCTGCACGCAGCGCGGGCATCAAGGTCAAATCGGTGGCTGAACTGGTCGAGAAACTGAAAAACGAAGCGAAGGTAATCTAAATGACGATCCTGGTTATCGCTGAACACGACAATGCGACCGTAGCCCCGGCTACGCTCAATACCCTGGCTGCCGCGCAGAAGATCGGCGGTGACATCCACTTGCTGGTTGCCGGTTCAGGCGTAAGTGCCGTTGCCGACGCCGCCGCCAAAATTGCCGGCGTGGCGAAAGTGCTGGTGGCCGACAACGCTGCCTATGCACATCAATTGCCTGAAAACGTTGCGCCCCTGGTCGTAGAGCTGGTTGCGGGCCATAGTCACGTTCTGGCCGCTGCAACCTCCAACGGCAAGAACGTCCTGCCTCGCGTTGCTGCGCAGCTGGATGTCGACCAGATATCCGAGATCGTTTCGGTGGTCTCGGCCGACACCTTCACCCGCCCGATCTACGCCGGTAACGCCATTGCCACCGTGCAGTCCACTGCCGCGATCAAGGTCATCACCGTGCGTGCCACCGGTTTCGATCCGGTCGCTGCCGAGGGTGGTTCGGCTTCTATCGAAGCGGTTTCGGCTGCTCACGATGCGGGCAAGTCCAGCTTCGTTGGCGAAGAACTGGCCAAATCCGATCGTCCAGAACTGACAGCGGCCAAGATCGTCGTATCCGGCGGTCGTGGCATGCAGAACGGCGACAACTTCAAGCACCTGTACACGCTGGCCGACAAACTCGGTGCTGCAGTGGGTGCTTCCCGTGCTGCGGTCGATGCCGGTTTTGTGCCCAACGACATGCAGGTCGGCCAGACCGGCAAGATCGTTGCGCCTCAGCTGTATATTGCTGTCGGTATTTCCGGTGCCATTCAGCATCTGGCCGGCATGAAAGACTCCAAGGTGATCGTTGCGATCAACAAGGATGAGGAAGCTCCGATCTTCCAGGTGGCCGATTACGGGCTGGTGGCTGATTTGTTCGAAGCCATTCCCGAGCTGGAGAAGCTGGTTTAAGCCACGCGCTTCCACTATAAAGAGAACCCGTTCCGTTCGGGGTTTGTGTGCCGGCAGATTGTTTGCGGTACATAGCCCCGGATCGAGCGGGTTTTTTATCGGGTATCAAAGGACTTTTCATGGTGCATCCCCGGCTGCTGTCTTCGCTTTTTCTCGGGCTGGTCATGCTGCCGACGCTTTCATTCGCGGCAGGCAAGTGCGAGCGTCTGATTGTGACCGGCAGTCCGGACGCGCCGCCTTATTTATGGCGTGACCCTCAGGATCCACGCCATCTGATGGGTGCCAATGCCGATCTGCTCACACAGGCAGCAGGTGAGCTGGGTATCAAGGTCGAGTTCCTGTACGGCGGCAAACGCAGTCAGGCACTTGAAGAGGTGCGCACCGGACGCATGGATCTGTTGGCGGACGCGCCGTTCAATGCAGCGCAACTTGAGTCGCTTGATTACATTCACCCGCCGATCGTGCAGAACGACATCATGGTGTGGACGCGCCACGATCACAGCGTACCGTTCAATACCCTGGATGAGCTGCACGACCATCCTGGCGCCATGTCGGAAAAGACCCGATTGACGCCTTCATTCGAGGCTGCGGCCAAGCAGCATTTGAGCCTGACACGCCT
Source organism: Pseudomonas amygdali (assembly GCF_002699855.1). Taxonomy (GTDB): domain Bacteria; phylum Pseudomonadota; class Gammaproteobacteria; order Pseudomonadales; family Pseudomonadaceae; genus Aquipseudomonas; species Aquipseudomonas amygdali. The sequence continues at coordinate 24,652 of NZ_LKBW01000235.1, forward strand.
GCCAGGCCTGACCCCGGCTTTTCAGAAGCTGGCGCTGGGTGAGGTGGATTACGTGCTTGCCGGTCGTTACGCCGGGATGGTCATGGTGCAGACGCTGGGTCTTTCTGCAGACCTGGCTGCGCAACCCTTGCCGGTCGATACACCCGGGTTTTATCTGGCGTTGTCGTTCAATTCGGCCTGCAACGAACCATGGTTGCGCGGACAACTGGCGAAAAAGATGACAGAATCGGCCGCCTCCGGCCTTGCGGGTGATGTCATCAGGCACAACCTGGAGTTGTGGAAAGCCCAACTGTTGCAACCTGCCAGCGCCAGCGCACCAGACAAGTAGGGATGTTTTTGTGAGTATTCGTTTTTCAATCGCCGTCATGGCCATCGCCACGCTGGCTGGCTGTGCCAGCGACCCGCTACCGACCGAGCAGTTCAAGCTGACCGAGCAGGCGCTGGAACAGGCCAAAGCTGTTGGTGCGGGTGATGATCAGCCCGAGATGGAAGTCGCTCTGGCCCGCTTTGCCGAAGCTCGCGCCTCCATGGCGACCCACGCCTACAAGGACGCACGCATGAAAGCCGAGCAGGCCGAGCTGGATGCCCGGCTGGCAGAGGCCCGAGTGCTCACCCTCAAGAGTCAGGAGCAGGTCAATCAGTTGAATACCCGCCTCAACCGGTTACGCAAGCAACTGGGAGAGGCACAATGAACCGTCTTCCGCGTGTATTGAGTTTGTGCCTGTTGCTGGGTTCGGCTGGCCTTTACGGGTGTGCCGGTCATCAGGACAGCGGGCAGGCCTTGCAGCAGGCCAGTGCCGACTTCCAGAAGGTCAAGGAAGATACCGATGTGTTGCGCAGCGCGCCCAAGGATGTCATTCGCGCTGGCGAATCTCTGGCTCGCGCCGAGCGTCTGTCCAGTTACTTGGGGAGCGGTGCCGATGTCGCTCACTATGCCTACCTCAGCAGCCGCTACAGCGAGATCGCGCGTGAGCACAGCAATTTGATGCTGAGCCAGGAGCGCCTGGCGAAAATGGACATGGAGCGCCAGCGTCTGCAATTGGCGCTGCGTGAGGCCAAGCTGGCCAGCGCCCAGCAGCAGGGGCGTTGGCTGGAAGATCAGATCCTCAGTCTGGCAACCACCGAGACCGATCGCGGGCTGGTCATGACGTTGGGAGATGTGCTGTTCGACGCCGGCCACGCCGAGCTGAAAAGCTCGGCCAGTCGCACCATTCTCAAGGTTGTGCAGTTTTTGCAGATCAATCCGCGTCGAGTGGTCCGGATCGAGGGCTACACCGACAGCACAGGTGATCATCAGGAGAATCTGAAGCTGTCGAAGGATCGTGCACAAGCAGTCGCAGACGTTCTGATGGACCTGGGTGTCGATGAAAAACGTATACATGTCGAGGGCTATGGTCAGCAGTTCCCGGTGAACGCTAACGCCTCCGAGCGCGGGCGCGCGCAAAATCGCCGTGTGGAAATTGTTTTTTCCGATGAAAAAGGTCAGTTAGGCGCAGCGCGCTGATAAAAACTTTTCAAAAAGCCCGACGCCGGAAACGGCCTCGGGCTTTTTTGGCTTTAAAGGCTTTGCACATGGCGTTTTCAGCCGCGTTTATTTTCGTGCAGCGGTCGTGACCGCTGGCTTGAACGTAAACTGTTCCCGTACACTTCTGGACTGTGCCGGTTATTCCGTATCTGTATTTTTAAAAACAATAAATCACCGGTCTTTTCGAGGCTGTGTCATGACCAATCTTTTGCTCTATCAGCGTATCGCCCAGCAGCTTGCCGAAGATATTCGTCGTGGGGTGTATCAACCCGGTGAGCGTGTGCCTTCGGTTCGCAAGATGAGTTCGCAGCTCAATGTCAGCCATGCGACGGTATTGCAGGCTTATGCGAACCTTGAAGATCAAGGGTTGATCCGGGCGCGTCCTCAGTCCGGCTACTATGTTCATCAAACCCCGGCACTTACGGCTTCGACCCCGGATATCGCGCGGGTCGAGCGGCCTGGTCTGGTCACGCGCAGCAGTATCATCCAGCAAGTGCTCGAGGAATCCCGACGCGAGGGCGTGTTTGCTCTGGGCGCCGCTGTGCCTCATGTGGACTACCTGCCGGTGCGCGCGCTGCATCAGCAATTAGCGAAAGTGACGCGTTTTCACAGCCCGCGGGCCTTCAGCTATATGTTCAGCCCGGGTTTCGAGCCGCTGCGCAGGCAGGTCGCCATCCGTATGCGCGACGCCGGCGTGGTGGTCGATCCGTCCGAGGTGGTGATCACTCACGGGTGCGTGGATGCACTGCAGATGACTCTTCGCGTGCTGACCCGGCCGGGTGACCTGATTGCTGCCGAGTCGCCTGCTTATTACGGGTTGTTGCAACTTGCCGACCTATTGGGCTTGAAAGTCATCGAAATCCCCAGCGACCCGGCCACCGGCATCAGTCTGGAGGCCTTGCAACTGGCGGCCAATCAATGGTCAATCAAAGCATTGGTACTGACTTCACGCCTGAGCAACCCACTGGGCGGCACCATGCCGGAGGAGCGGCAGAAGAACCTGCTGCGTCTGGCCTCGGACTTCGATATTCAAGTGGTTGAAGACGATGTCTACGGTGAGTTGATGTTCGAAGTCGGGAGGACCAAGGCGCTCAAGGCGTTCGATCGGCTGGGGAGGGTGATTTACTGTTCCAGCTTTTCCAAGACGCTGTCGCCCGGTGTACGCATCGGCTGGATCATCGCTGGCAAATACCAGGCAGAAATTCAACGTCTGCAGACTTTCAGCACGCATTCTGCATGCAGTGTTACGCAGATGGCGGTCGCCGCATACCTCGAAAACGGCGGTTACGATCGGCACTTACGTTTCATTCGCCTGGAATACCGCAAGAATCTCAGCGCCTTCCAATTGGCGGTGCAGCAGTTCTTTCCTGAGGGCACTCAGATGAGTCGCCCTGCGGGTGGGTTCATTCTGTGGGTTAGCCTGCCGGGCCGGGTCAATACTCAGGAGCTGCATGTTCGTGCGCTGGAGCAGGGTATCAGTATCGCGCCGGGGTTGATCTTCAGTAATACCGAGCAGTTCAATCATTGCATTCGCCTCAACTGCGGGATGCCTTGGAACAAAGAGGCTGAGCGGGCACTGATGACGCTGGGTATTCTGGCCAAGCAGTTGTGTCAGGAGGCGGTACATGTGTACTGAGTTGTAAAGATTTTTTGTCAATTGTTTTGAACTCTTGGCTTGTCAGGTTGGCCTCAAAAGCACAGCATGTGTTTCTTTTCCGGCTATTTGCCACTGTCTTGCCTGACTTTTTGCCTATGAATGTTTTTCGCTGTCTGGGATTGCTTGTCGTCGTGCTTCTGAGTGGTTGTGATGCTCAGGATCCTCCTGTGCCCAAGCCTAAAACCGAGGCGGTTATTACGGCTCCGGTCTCGCCTGAAGTGCACTTGAAGACCGAGGCTCCTGTGGAGGCGGTGGCGACGGATGCAAAACAGATAAAGGCACCCGATACCATGCATCAGTTGATGCCAGGTGTCCCGGTGGTGCCGGTAGTGGTGGGCAAGGAAAAATCACAACCATCAGCGCCTCCGGTGGCCAAGGCGGCAGTTTCTGAAAAGTCGCCTTCGAAAGTAGCGGCGGCCAAGGCGCCTGTCAGCAAGCGCAAGAACGCCAAAGACGCCAAAACGGCCAGTGCCAAGGATGTGCGCATCAAGTCGCCAAAGCTCGACCTGAGTTTGCCGCCCGAGCTTGTCAAGGAGCTGGACCCGCCCGCCAATGTGATTACCAGCAAGCGCAAGCCGATATTGCCGCAGATGTTCAGCGACAAGGGGGCTTCGGCCAACCCCGGCCCCTTTGAGCTTGAAGGTCGATTGCTGACCAACGAAATGCAATTGCAGATGCGCAACGAAAACCGTCGCGATGTCGAAGGTGCTGCGCTGGATTTCAAATTCAAGCAGTAAGCCCTGCCTATCGTCCGATACGGCGTTTTCAAACAGACGTTTTGACGGTTAATATTCTTCCTCTTTTTCTATTTTTCAGTAAGGGTGTCTGGCCATGGACTGCCGTTCCGATTGTGGTGCGTGCTGCATAGCGCCTTCCATCACGTCTCCCATACCCGGCATGCCCGATGGAAAACCGGCAGGTGAGCGATGCCTGCACTTGTCGGTCGAGCTTCTGTGCGCCTTGTTCGGCAGGCCCGAGCGCCCTGCGGTATGCAGTCAGTTCAAGGCGGCGGAAGATGTCTGCGGAGTCGATCAGGCGGATGCCATTCGCCTTATTGGCTGGTGGGAAAAAGCTACAGCAGTTGCATGAAAGGGCGGTTTTTGGGCGCTAGTGCTTTGTCGGAACTTCAAAACAAGGAATAAAACAATGAGTCCGCTGTATCGCATCGCTGTTGCTTGTGGTTTGACTGTAATGCTTGCCGGAACGGCGCAGGCTGACGACTGGAAAGTGGTCAAGAACGAGGATGGCATCAAGGTTTCGTTGAGTGATGTGCCTGGGTCCGATTACAAGGCCTATCAGGGCATTGCGCCGTTCAATACGCTGAAAGCGCTCAGAGAGCGGGCTGCGCAGACGCAATAATCTGCAGTACGCAGTACGCACAAAAAAGGGCTGCCAGTGGCAGCCCTTTGTTTTTGCGTGTAACGCTTACTTGCGGTCTTGCAGGGCGACGATATCGCGTTGCACGTTGCCGGTGTAGAGCTGGCGAGGGCGACCGATCTTGTAAGGGCTGGAGAGCATTTCTTTCCAGTGCGAAATCCAGCCGACGGTCCGCGCCAGAGCGAAGATTACGGTGAACATGCTGGTCGGAATGCCGATGGCCTTGAGGATGATGCCTGAGTAGAAGTCGACGTTCGGGTACAGCGAGCGCTCGATGAAGTACGGGTCGGTCAGGGCGATCTCTTCGAGGCGCATGGCCAGTTCGAGCTGAGGATCGTTGGTGATACCCAGTTCCTTGAGCACTTCGTCGCAGGTCTGCTTCATCACGGTGGCACGCGGGTCACGGTTCTTGTAGACGCGGTGGCCGAAGCCCATGAGCTTGAACGGGTCGTTCTTGTCCTTGGCCTTGGCGATGAACTTGTCGATGTTCGACACGTCACCGATTTCATCCAGCATGGTCAGTACCGCTTCGTTGGCGCCGCCGTGGGCCGGGCCCCATAGCGCGGCGATGCCGGCAGCGATACAGGCAAACGGGTTGGCGCCCGAAGAGCCTGCCATGCGGACGGTGGATGTCGAGGCGTTCTGCTCGTGATCGGCGTGAAGGATGAAGATCTTGTCCATCGCCTTGGCCAGCACCGGGCTGATCGGTTTGATCTCGCACGGGGTGTTGAACATCATGTGCAGGAAGTTTTCGGCGTAGCTGAGGTCGTTGCGCGGGTACATCATGGGCTGGCCCATGGAGTACTTGTAGACCATCGCTGCCAGGGTCGGCATCTTGGCCACCAGGCGTACAGCGGAAATCTCGCGGTGCTGCGGGTTATTGATGTCCAGCGAGTCGTGGTAGAACGCTGACAGGGCACCGACTACGCCGCACATGACGGCCATCGGGTGGGCGTCGCGACGAAAGCCGTTGAAGAAGGTCTTGAGTTGCTCGTGAACCATCGTGTGGTTCTTGACCACGGCCACGAACTGGGCTTTCTGTTCGGCGGTCGGCAGTTCGCCGTTGAGCAGCAGGTAGCAGGTTTCGAGGTAATCGGACTGCTCGGCCAGTTGTTCGATCGGGTAGCCGCGGTGCAGCAGAATGCCATTGTCACCATCAATGTAGGTGATCTTCGAATCGCAAGAGGCCGTGGACATGAAGCCAGGGTCAAATGTGAAGCGGCCGGTGGCGGTCAGGCCGCGTACGTCGATCACGTCCGGACCCACTGTACCGGTCAGAATTGGCAGCTCGACGGGAGCAGCGCCCTCGATGATCAACTGCGCTTTTTTGTCAGCCATGTGGCCTCCTATTTATGCTTCAAATCATCAGACAGGCCCCCCACGCAGGGCCCGCATCACTATAGTGAGATAAATTCTAAAGTCAATTTGCCTAAAGTCGTGTTCCGCAAGGGCTCGCTGTGGATTTTTTCAAGCTGTTTCCTGCCGTTTACGCCTTTTGTCCCGGCAACGCAATGCGCCATTGGCGGTAAGTCTGCGCGTTGTCATTAGTAACCTAACTGTCTATACTCGGCGTCCGACCGCCAAAGGCTTTTTGGCCTGTTTCAAGGGGGTCGTCACTTCCTGGGTGGTGGGTACCTGACCAGTGCACTTCCCAACAACTTGCCCTGATTGCTAGGGGCTCTTCAGTGTGAAAAAAAGCCGTGAATAGCCAACGACCTGTAAATCTAGACCTAAGGACCATCAAGCTCCCAGTCACCGCTTACACGTCCATCCTTCACCGCATCTCCGGTGTCATCCTCTTTGTCGGTATTGCAATCATGCTGTATGCAATGGACAAGTCGCTGGCGTCCGAAGAAGGGTTCGGTGAAGTCAAGGCGTGTCTGACCAGCCCGCTGGCCAAGCTGATCATCTGGGGGCTTTTGTCTGCCCTGCTGTATCACATGGTGGCCGGTATCCGTCACCTCATCATGGACTCCGGGGTAGGCGAGACGCTCGAAGGCGGCAAGCTGGGCTCCAAAATCGTTATCGCGGTTTCCGTGATACTGATTCTTCTGGCAGGAGTATGGATATGGTAACCAACGTCACCAACCTTTCGCGTTCGGGCCTCTATGACTGGATGGCCCAGCGTGTTTCTGCGGTCGTGCTCGCGGCTTATTTCATATTCCTGATCGGATACATGGTCTTTCATCCGGGTCTGAGCTACGCCCAATGGCATGATCTGTTCGCACACAGCGGGATGCGTATCTTCAGTCTGCTCGCCCTCGTTGCCCTTGGCGCTCACGCCTGGGTCGGCATGTGGACCATTGCGACCGACTACCTGACGCCAATGGCGCTGGGCAAGTCCGCCACTGCAGTACGTTTTCTGTTTCAGGCGGTATGCGGCGTTCTGATGTTCGCCTACTTCGTCTGGGGCGTGCAGATTCTTTGGGGTATCTGATTCATGGCTAACATAAATTCGCTTTCCTTCGACGCCATCATCATTGGTGGTGGCGGTGCCGGCATGCGCGCTGCTCTGCAGCTCGCTCAGGGCGGTCACAAGACTGCCGTGGTCACCAAGGTGTTCCCGACGCGCTCGCACACCGTTTCTGCCCAGGGTGGCATCACCTGCGCAATCGCCTCTGCCGATCCGAACGATGACTGGCGCTGGCACATGTACGATACCGTCAAGGGTTCCGACTACATCGGTGACCAGGACGCTATCGAATACATGTGTTCCGTAGGTCCTGAAGCCGTTTTCGAACTCGAGCACATGGGCCTGCCGTTCTCCCGTACCGAACAGGGCCGCATCTATCAGCGTCCATTCGGCGGTCAGTCCAAGGACTTCGGCAAGGGCGGTCAGGCTGCACGTACCTGTGCTGCTGCCGACCGTACCGGTCACGCACTGCTGCACACCCTGTATCAGGCCAACCTCAAGGCCGGCACTGTATTCCTCAACGAATACTACGGCGTGGATCTGGTCAAGAATCAGGACGGTGCCTTTGTCGGCATCATCGCCATCTGCATTGAAACCGGCGAAACCTCCTACATCCGTGCCAACGCCACCGTGCTGGCAACCGGCGGTGCAGGGCGTATCTACTCCTCCACCACCAACGCCCTGATCAATACCGGTGACGGTATCGGCATGGCGCTGCGTGCTGGTGTCCCGGTTCAGGACATCGAAATGTGGCAGTTCCACCCGACCGGCATTGCCGGTGCAGGTGTACTGGTCACCGAAGGCTGCCGCGGCGAAGGCGGCTACCTGATCAACAAGCACGGCGAGCGTTTCATGGAGCGTTATGCTCCGAACGCCAAGGACCTTGCAGGTCGTGACGTGGTTGCGCGCTCTATGGTCAAGGAAATCATTGCCGGCAACGGCTGTGGTCCGGATGGCGACCATGTAATGCTCAAGCTCGATCACCTGGGCGAAGAAGTGTTGCACAGCCGTCTGCCAGGCATTATGGAATTGTCCAAGACCTTCGCTCACGTCGACCCTGCAACAGCGCCGATTCCGGTAGTTCCTACCTGCCATTACATGATGGGCGGCGTTGCCACCAACATTCATGGTCAGGCGATCACTCAGGACGCCGCCGGTGTCGATCAGATCATTCCGGGTCTGTTCGCGGTAGGTGAAGTGGCTTGCGTATCGGTTCACGGTGCCAACCGTCTGGGCGGCAACTCGTTGCTCGATCTGGTTGTGTTCGGTCGCGCTGCGGGTATCCACCTGGAGAAAGCGCTGAGCGAAGGTATCGACTACGCCCGTGCTTCCGAGTCCGACATCGATGCTGCGCTGGCACGCGTTGCCGGCCTGAACGAGCGCACTACCGGCGAAGACGTCGCCACGCTGCGTAAAGAGCTGCAAAGCTGCATGCAGAACTACTTCGGTGTGTTCCGCACCGGCGAATACATGCAGAAGGGTATTGCTCAGCTGGCTGACCTGCGCGTGCGTATCGCCAACGTCAAGATCAATGACAAGAGCCAGGCATTCAATACCGCCCGTATCGAAGCGCTTGAACTGCAAAACCTGCTGGAAGTTGCCGAAGCCACGGCGATCGCCGCAGAGCATCGTAAAGAGTCCCGCGGCGCTCACGCCCGTGAAGACTTTGAAGATCGCGATGACGAGAACTGGTTGTGCCACACCCTGTATTTCCCGGGTGACAAGCGCGTGACCAAGCGTGCCGTGAACTTCTCGCCGAAGACTGTTCCGACTTTTGAACCTAAGATTCGGACTTATTAAGGGGTGACCGATATGTTGCAAGTCAGTGTTTATCGTTACAACCCTGAGCAGGACGCTGCGCCGTTCATGCAGGAGTTTCAGGTCGATACCGGTGGCAAGGACCTGATGGTGCTGGACGTGCTCGCCCTGGTCAAAGAACAGGATCAAGGCTTCTCTTACCGTCGTTCGTGCCGCGAAGGCGTGTGCGGTTCCGATGGCATGAACATCAATGGCAAGAACGGTCTGGCCTGCATCACGCCGCTGTCTGCCGTTGTTGCCAAGAACAAGCTGATCGTACGTCCGCTGCCTGGTTTGCCGGTCATTCGTGACCTGGTCGTCGATATGAGCATCTTCTACAAGCAGTACGAGAAGGTGAAGCCGTTCCTGCAGAATGACACGCCGGCTCCGGCCATCGAACGTCTGCAAACTCCGGAAGAGCGCGAAAAGCTTGATGGCCTGTACGAGTGCATTCTGTGCGCTTGCTGCTCGACTTCCTGCCCGTCCTTCTGGTGGAACCCCAACAAGTTCCTGGGTCCTGCTGCGCTGCTGCAAGCCTACCGTTTTCTGGCTGACAGCCGTGACACCCGCACCAGTGAGCGTCTGGCTTCGCTTGATGACCCGTTCAGCGTATTCCGCTGCCGCGGCATCATGAACTGCGTCAATGTGTGCCCGAAAGGCCTTAACCCAACCAAGGCTATCGGTCACGTGCGCAACATGTTGTTGCAAAACGGCGTCTGATTCATCGTTTTATCTGTTACACCGTTGCACTGAAGTGGCTGCGGCGCAGGCTTCAACCGGCGCCGTAGTTTTAACCTGAGCAGTAGCTCGCAAAGCTGCCGCTCTTATTTTGAAGAAATGAGACCAGCAGGGGCATCCGGGCTGGTACCCGGACTATCTGCGTGATCCCTGGTGACTTGATACAGTCGCTGCACACGACTATTTCAGGATTGCTCTGGTGTCTTCGCCGGTGGTGTCCCCTTACCGAGGGTGACCAAGCATGCAAGAAAGCGTGATGCAGCGCATGTGGAACAGTGCCCACCTATCCGGTGGTAACGCTGCCTATGTGGAAGAGCTCTATGAGCTTTACCTGCACGACCCTAACGCTGTGCCAGAAGAATGGCGCACCTACTTTCAGAAGTTGCCAGCAGACGGCAGCTCTGCCACTGATGTATCGCACTCGACTATTCGCGATCATTTCGTGTTGCTGGCCAAAAACCAGCGCCGCGCTCAACCGGTGTCCGCCGGCAGTGTGAGCAGCGAACACGAGAAGAAGCAGGTTGAAGTGCTGCGACTGATCCAGGCGTATCGGATGCGTGGCCACCAGGCTGCTCAGCTCGATCCGTTGGGCCTTTTGCAGCGCCCTGCGCCTGCGGATCTGTCGATCAATCATTACGGCTTGACCAATGCCGATCTTGATACGACCTTCCGTGCCGGCGACCTGTTCATCGGCAAAGAGGAAGCGAGCCTACGCGAAATTCATGAAGCGTTGCAGCAGACATATTGTCGCACCATCGGCTCCGAGTTCACCCACATCGTGGATTCCGAGCAGCGCAACTGGTTTATGCAGCGTCTTGAGAGTGTTCGCGGTCGTCCAGCGTTCTCGGCTGATATCCAGAGCCATCTGCTCGAGCGTGTCACCGCAGCCGAAGGTCTCGAGAAGTACCTGGGTACCAAATATCCGGGTACCAAGCGCTTCGGTCTGGAAGGTGGCGAAAGCCTGATCCCGATGCTCGACGAGCTGATTCAGCGTTCCGGGTCCTATGGCACCAAGGAAGTCGTGATCGGTATGGCCCACCGCGGCCGTCTGAACGTACTGGTCAACACCTTCGGCAAGAACCCTCGCGACCTGTTCGACGAGTTCGAAGGCAAGAAAAAAGTGGAGCTGGGTTCCGGTGACGTCAAATACCACCAGGGCTTCTCTTCCAACGTCATGACCGCAGGCGGTGAGGTTCACCTTGCCATGGCATTCAACCCGTCTCACCTGGAGATCGTTTCTCCGGTGGTCGAGGGGTCGGTGCGTGCGCGTCAGGATCGTCGCAACGATCCGAATGGCGACAAGGTTCTGCCGATTTCCCTCCACGGCGACGCGGCCTTTGCAGGTCAGGGCGTGGTCATGGAAACCTTCCAGATGTCGCAGACTCGCGGCTTCAAGACGGGCGGCACGATCCACATCGTCATCAACAACCAGGTGGGCTTCACCATCAGCAACCCGCTGGACTCGCGTTCGACCGAGTACGCCACCGACGTTGCCAAGATGATCCAGGCGCCGATCCTCCATGTGAATGGTGATGATCCGGAAGCCGTGATGTTCGTGACCCAGCTGGCGATCGATTACCGCATGCAGTTCAAGCGCGATATCGTGATCGATCTCGTCTGCTACCGTCGCCGCGGTCACAACGAAGCTGACGAGCCTAGCGGCACTCAGCCTCTGATGTATCAGCAGATCACCAAGCAGCGCACCACCCGTGAGCTGTATGCCGAGCATCTGATCAAGACCGGCATTCTCGATGAGGCCCGTGTTCAGGCCAAGGTCGATGATTACCGCAGCGCGCTGGACAATGGTCTGCACGTAGTGAAAAGCCTGGTCAAGGAGCCGAACAAGGAATTGTTCGTCGACTGGCGTCCTTATCTGGGCCACGCCTGGACTGCGCGTCACGACACTCGCTTCGACCTCAAGACCCTGCAGGAACTGTCCGCCAAGCTGATGGAACTGCCTGAAGGCTTCGTCGTGCAGCGTCAGGTTCAGAAGATCTACGAAGACCGTCAGAAGATGCAGGCCGGTGGCTTGCCGATCAACTGGGGTTACGCCGAAACCATGGCATACGCCACGCTGGCGTTTGAAGGTCACCCGATCCGTATGACAGGGCAGGACATCGGTCGCGGTACGTTCTCGCACCGCCACGCCGTACTGCACAACCAGAAAGACGCAGGGACCTATATCCCGCTGCAGAATCTGTACTCCGGTCAGCCGCGTTTCGACCTGTACGACTCGTTCCTTTCGGAAGAGGCCGTGCTGGCATTCGAATACGGTTACTCGACCACCCAGCCGGATGCACTGGTTATCTGGGAAGCGCAGTTCGGCGACTTCGCCAACGGTGCCCAGGTGGTTGTCGACCAGTTCATCACCAGCGGTGAACACAAGTGGGGCCGTCTGTGCGGTCTGACCATGCTGTTGCCTCACGGCTACGAAGGGCAGGGGCCAGAGCACTCGTCGGCACGTCTTGAGCGTTACCTGCAATTGTGTGCCGAGCACAACATTCAGGTTTGCGTGCCAACGACTCCGGCGCAGATCTACCATTTGCTGCGTCGTCAGGTCATCCGTCCGCTGCGCAAGCCGCTGATCGTGCTGACTCCCAAGTCATTGCTGCGTCACAAACTGGCTGTTTCGACCCTGGAAGATCTGGCCGAAGGCTCGTTCCAGACCGTCATTCCGGAAATCGATGCCCTCGATCCGGCCAAGGTCACGCGTCTGGTGCTGTGCAGCGGCAAGGTTTACTACGACCTGCTGGAAAAACGCCGTGCCGAAGGGCGTGAAGACATTGCCATCGTTCGTATCGAGCAGCTGTACCCGTTCCCTGAAGACGACCTGATGGAAACCATCGCGCCGTACACCAACCTGCAGCATGTGGTCTGGTGTCAGGAAGAGCCGATGAACCAGGGTGCCTGGTACAGCAGTCAGCACCACCTGCGCCGCAGCATGGGCAACCACAAACGTGAACTCGTTCTTGAGTACGCCGGTCGTGACGCCTCTGCCGCTCCAGCTTGTGGTTACGCTTCGATGCACGCCGAGCAGCAGGAAAAACTGTTGCAAGATGCCTTCACTGTTTAACGCCTTCGAGCATTAGAAACCGAATTAAGGAATTACAGATAATGGCTATCGAGATCAAAGCCCCCTCTTTCCCGGAATCCGTTGCCGATGGCACCATTTCCAAGTGGTACAAAAAAGAGGGTGATGCGGTAAAACGGGACGAGATGCTGGTCGATATCGAGACTGACAAGGTTGTTCTGGAAGTATTGGCCGAAGCTGACGGCGTGATGGGCTCGATCACCAAGGAAGAGGGCGCTATCGTCCTCTCCAACGAAGTGCTTGGCACTTTGAATGATGGTGCCACGGCATCTGCTGCTCCAGCACCTGCTGCTGCCCCTGCCTCTGCTGCGCCTGCCTCTGCTGCGCCTGCCTCGGCACCCGCCGCTGCACCGGCTGCCGCTGGCGAAGAAGACCCGATTGCCGCGCCTGCTGCGCGTCAACTCGCTGAAGAAAACGGTATTAACCTGGCCAGCGTCAAAGGCACTGGTAAAGACGGCCGTATCACCAAGGAAGACGTGGTCGCTGCCGTTGAGGCGAAGAAATCCGCTCCAGCCGCCGCTCCTGCTGCCAAACCTGCTGCCGCTGCCGCTCCGGTTGTCGCTGCTGGCGACCGCACCGAGAAGCGCGTGCCGATGACTCGTGTACGTGCAACCGTTGCCAAGCGTCTGGTCGAAGCCCAGTCGAACATGGCCATGCTGACCACGTTCAACGAAGTCGACATGACCGAAGTCATGGCACTGCGTTCGAAGTACAAGGACCTGTTCGAGAAGTCGCACAACGGCGTGCGTCTGGGCTTTATGTCGTTCTCCGTCAAGGCTGCTACCGAGGCGCTGAAACGCTTCCCGGCTGTCAACGCGTCGATCGACGGCTCCGACATCGTCTACCACGGCTACGCTGACGTCGGTGTTGCAGTGTCCAGCGACCGTGGTCTGGTTGTACCGGTTCTGCGTAACGCCGAGCACATGAGCCTGGCTGAAATCGAAGGCGGCATCGCCACCTTCGGCAAGAAAGCCCGTGATGGCAAACTGTCCATCGACGAGATGACCGGTGGCACCTTCACGATCACTAATGGTGGTACTTTCGGTTCGATGATGTCGACGCCGATCGTCAACCCGCCACAGGCTGCAATTCTGGGCATGCACAACATTCTTCAGCGCCCGATGGCAGTCAACGGTCAGGTAGTGATTCGTCCGATGATGTATCTGGCACTGTCGTACGATCACCGTTTGATTGACGGCAAGGAAGCGGTAACCTTCCTCGTGACCATCAAGAACCTGCTGGAAGATCCGGCTCGTCTGTTGCTGGATATCTGATGAGGCAGCCCGTGGTTGCAAGCTTCAAGTCAGAAGCGATAAAGCGTGCAGCCGGGGCTGGTGTGTTTCACCTGATTAATAGGTCGCAAGTCGTTTTTGCCTGATCGCGGATCGACTTGCAGCTTGCAGCTTGCAGCTAAAAGCTCGCAGCTAAAGAGGAACTCTTTGTTATGTCCCAGAAATTCGACGTGGTAGTGATTGGCGCAGGCCCTGGCGGTTATGTTGCCGCCATCAAGGCTGCGCAACTTGGTCTCAAGACTGCCTGCATCGAGAAGTACCAGGACAAGGAGGGCAAACTGGCCCTCGGTGGTACCTGCCTCAACGTTGGTTGCATTCCTTCCAAGGCGCTGCTCGACAGCTCCTGGAAGTTCTATGAAGCCAAGAACGGCTTCAGCGTGCACGGCATCTCGACATCTGAAGTGAACATCGATGTGCCGGCCATGATCGGTCGCAAGTCGACTATCGTCAAAGGCCTGACCGGCGGCGTTGCCAGCCTGTTCAAAGCCAATGGCGTGACCACTCTGCAAGGCCACGGCAAACTGCTGGCTGGAAAGAAGGTCGAGCTGACGGCTGCCGACGGCACCGTTGAAATCATCGAAGCTGACCATGTGATTCTGGCTTCGGGCTCGCGTCCTATCGACATCCCGCCAGCTCCGGTTGACCAGAAAGTCATCGTCGATTCGACCGGCGCTCTGGAATTCCAACAGGTTCCACAGCGTCTGGGCGTCATCGGCGCTGGCGTGATCGGCCTGGAGCTGGGCTCTGTATGGGCTCGCCTTGGCGCTCAGGTCACTGTTCTGGAAGCACTGGACAAGTTCATTCCGGCGGCCGACGAAGCAGTTTCCAAGGAAGCGCTGAAAACCTTCACCAAGCAAGGTCTGGACATCAAGCTGGGCGCTCGCGTGACCGGTTCCAAGGTCGATGGCGAAGAAGTGGTGGTCAGCTACACCGACGCCGCTGGCGAGCAGTCGATTACCTTTGATCGTCTGATCGTTGCCGTTGGCCGTCGTCCCGTGACCACTGACCTGCTGGCATCGGACAGCGGCGTTGATCTGGACGAGCGCGGTTTCATCTACGTTGACGACTACTGCACCACCAGCGTTCCTGGCGTATACGCCATCGGTGACGTGGTGCGTGGCCTGATGCTGGCACACAAGGCGTCGGAAGAAGGCATCATGGTTGTCGAGCGCATCAAGGGCCACAAGGCTCAGATGAACTACAACCTGATCCCGTCGGTTATCTACACCCACCCGGAAATCGCCTGGGTCGGCAAGACCGAGCAGACGCTCAAGGCCGAAGGCGTTGAAGTCAATGTCGGTACGTTCCCGTTCGCGGCCAGCGGCCGTGCCATGGCAGCCAACGACACCGGCGGCTTCGTCAAGATCATTGCCGACGCCAAGACTGACCGCGTACTGGGTGTTCACGTTATTGGTCCAAGCGCTGCCGAGCTGGTACAGCAGGGCGCAATCGCGATGGAATTCGGCAGCAGCGCAGAAGACATCGGCATGATGGTCTTCTCGCACCCGACCCTGTCCGAAGCGCTGCATGAAGCTGCACTGGCTGTGAATGGCGGCGCCATCCATATCCAGAATCGCAAGAAACGCTGAGACAACAAGAGAAACCACGGCGCAGTGCCCGTCGTTGGCCTTGCAAGCAGGGCTTACCGCGGAATCTGCGCCGGACTCGACCTCTCAGGCGGCTTCACGAGTGTCCCACGGCACTTGCGGAGTCCACCCGGAGTAGCGGTCACAGGTGGTGCGGCACGCTGACGTGCAGCACCGAATGCGCAGTACCTAAACGAAGACGGTAATAAGCATGAATCTTCACGAGTATCAGGGTAAGCAGCTGTTCGCTGAGTACGGCCTGCCAGTATCCAAGGGTTACGCGGTAGACACCCCGGAAGCAGCAGCAGAAGCCTGCGACAAGATCGGCGGAACCGAGTGGGTCGTCAAAGCCCAGGTTCACGCAGGTGGTCGCGGTAAAGCGGGCGGCGTAAAGCTGGTTCGCAGCAAGGAAGACGCTGCAGCGTTCGCTCAACAGTGGTTGGGCAAGCGCCTGGTGACTTACCAGACTGACGCCAACGGTCAGCCGGTGACCAAGATCCTGGTCGAATCGTGCACCGACATCGCCAAAGAGCTGTATCTGGGCGCTGTGGTCGATCGTTCCAGCCGTCGTATCGTGTTCATGGCTTCCACCGAAGGTGGCGTGGACATCGAGAAGATCGCTCACGACACTCCTGAAAAGATTCTCAAGGCCACGATCGACCCACTGGTCGGCGCTCAGCCGTTCCAGGGCCGCGATCTGGCATTCCAGCTGGGTCTGGAAGGCAAGCAGGTCACTCAGTTCGCCAAGATCTTCACCGGTCTGGCCAAGCTGTTCCAGGACCATGACCTGGCCCTGCTGGAAGTGAACCCGCTGGTGATCAAGGCTGACGGCGATCTGCACTGCCTGGACGCGAAGATCAACATCGACGCCAACGCCATGTACCGTCAGCCCAAGCTGAAGGGCTTCCACGATCCTTCGCAGGACGACCCTCGCGAAGCTCACGCCGCCAAGTTCGAACTGAACTACGTAGCGCTGGAAGGCAACATCGGCTGCATGGTCAACGGTGCTGGCCTGGCCATGGGTACCATGGACATCGTCAACCTGCATGGCGGCAAGCCTGCAAACTTCCTTGACGTTGGCGGTGGTGCCACCAAGGAACGCGTTACCGAAGCGTTCAAGATCATCCTGTCCGACACCAACGTCGCCGCAGTACTGGTCAACATCTTCGGCGGCATCGTTCGTTGCGACATGATTGCCGAAGGCATCATCGGTGCAGTGAAAGAAGTCGGCGTGAAAATCCCGGTTGTTGTTCGCCTTGAAGGTAACAACGCTGAACTGGGCGCTAAAGTACTGGCAGAAAGCGGTTTGAACATCATCGCTGCGACCAGCCTGACCGACGCTGCTCAACAAGTTGTCAAAGCCGCGGAGGGCAAGTAATGAGCGTCCTGATCAATAAAGACACCAAGGTTATCTGCCAGGGTTTCACTGGTTCGCAAGGTACCTTCCACTCCGAGCAAGCCATTGCCTACGGCACCAAAATGGTTGGCGGCGTGACTCCAGGCAAGGGCGGCACCACGCACCTGAACCTGCCAGTGTTCAACACTGTGAAAGAAGCCGTAGACACCACTGGCGCTACTGCCAGCGTCATCTATGTTCCGGCTCCTTTCTGCAAGGATTCCATCCTTGAAGCAGCGTTCGGCGGCATCAAGCTGATCGTCTGCATCACCGAAGGCATCCCGACCATCGACATGCTGGAAGCCAAGGTCAAGTGCGACGAGCTGGGTGTGATTCTGATCGGTCCTAACTGCCCAGGCGTCATCACTCCGGGCGAGTGCAAGATCGGCATCATGCCAGGTCATATTCACTTGCCAGGCAAGGTAGGCATCGTGTCGCGTTCCGGCACCCTGACCTACGAAGCTGTGAAGCAGACCACTGACGCCGGTTTCGGTCAGTCCACCTGTGTAGGTATCGGTGGTGACCCGATCCCTGGTTCGAACTTCATCGACATCCTGAAGCTGTTCCAGGAAGACCCGAAGACCGAAGCGATCGTCATGATCGGCGAGATCGGCGGTTCGGCTGAAGAAGAAGCGGCTGCCTACATCAAGGCACACGTGACCAAGCCTGTTGTTTCCTACATCGCTGGTGTTACTGCTCCTCCGGGCAAGCGCATGGGCCATGCCGGTGCAATCATCTCGGGTGGTAAAGGTACTGCAGACGAGAAATTCGCTGCACTGCAGGACGCTGGTGTAAAAACCGTGCGCTCCCTGGCAGACATCGGTAAGGCCCTGGCCGAGCTGACTGGCTGGCCAACCAAGTAAGCTTCACTGTTTGCTGATCAGGTAAGCTCGCTTGCCTGATTCGAGCAATCGACAAAAGCCACCTTCGGGTGGCTTTTGTTTGGGCGCCTGAAAAGGTTCGCCTTACCCGGTCTGGTTCACCTGGACCTCTCATTGCCGGCATTTCCAACTGTCTGGGGCTTTACATCCGCCAACAAACGGTGCGTCGTCGGCTGGCGCGCCCTGAGACAGTGCATTTTCGGTCGAAGTTGGCTACCCTGTCCGCCGTTTTTGCGTTGCCCTCACGAGGGGCGTCTCGCAAGGTACTGCCACGTCTTACGCCGACGGGCTGCGTCTGCCCCATTCATGGGTGACGTCCCATCCCTTATTTCGATTCCGTGTGGTCCCTCGTAATGAAAGTGTTGAAAGGCCAGGACATCCTGGCACTCAGTTTTATGACATTTGCCCTGTTTGTCGGGGCTGGCAACATTATCTTTCCGCCCATCGTGGGCCTGCAGGCCGGACCACATGTCTGGATGGCGGCGCTGGGCTTTCTGGTCACGGCGGTCGGGCTGCCGGTCGTTACGGTGATTGCTCTGGCCAGGGTAGGGGGGGCAATGGATGCCCTGAGCAGCCCGATCGGCAAGATTGCCGGCGGGGCGCTCGCAGCCGTCTGCTATCTGGCGGTCGGCCCGCTGTTCGCGACCCCGCGTACCGCGACCGTCTCGTTTGAAGTCGGCCTGGCACCTCTGACCGGTGACACTCCAGTCGCGTTGTTCCTCTACAGCCTGGCGTATTTTCTGGTGGTGTTCTGGGTTTCATTGTATCCGGGGCGCTTGCTCGACACGGTCGGGCGCTTTTTGGCACCGCTCAAGATTATCGCCCTGGCAGTATTGGGGGTCGCGGCATTCGCATTACCCGCAGGCGGAATAGGCGAGGCTGAGCCCGCCTATGCCGCTGCGCCGTTTTCCCAGGGTTTCATCAATGGTTATCTGACTATGGACACCCTCGGGGCGCTGGTCTTTGGGATTGTCATCGTCAATGCCATTCGCTCTCGTGGTGTCGAGTCACCACGTCTGATCACGCGCTACGCGATCATTGCCGGGCTCATTGCCGGTGTCGGGCTGGCGCTGGTGTATGTCAGCCTGTTTCGCCTGGGTTCCGGCAGCCATGCGGTCGCGGCAGGCGCAAGCAACGGCGCGGCGGTTCTGCATGCCTACGTGCAGCACACCTTTGGTTCATTGGGCAGCGGTTTTCTCGCCGTGCTGATTTCATTGGCGTGTCTGGTGACTGCGGTAGGCCTGACCTGTGCCTGTGCTGAATACTTTGCCAAGGTGCTGCCGCTGTCCTACCGGACGCTAGTGATCATCCTGGCGGTGTTCTCGCTGCTGGTATCCAATCTGGGGCTGACCAAGCTGATCCAGTTTTCGATTCCGGTACTCACCGCTATCTATCCACCGTGTATCGTGCTGGTGGCGCTGAGCTTCTGCAAAGGCTTTTGGCAGAGCCAGGGACGGGTTGTTGCACCGGTAATGCTGGTATCGCTCATCTTTGGCCTGATCGACGCGCTGAAGGGTGCCGGTTTTACTGACTATCTGCCGGGTGTGCTGACCAGTCTGCCGCTGAGTGATCAAGGCCTGGCATGGCTGGTGCCCTCGGTAATCACGCTGGCGGGCGCTGTAGCCGTTGACAGGCTCATGGGCAAGCGCAGCGAGGCGCTGGCTTGAAGTCGGTACACGATGAATGTCGAACTGACGTTACGTGCCAAGTGAAACGAGTTAAATGAAAAAGCCCGCTTTAAGCGGGCTTTTTTAGTTCTGTAAGCGTTTCAGCCTTACTTGGTGGCTGGCGCTGCTTCTGGCGCTTTGTTGGCGTTCTCATTGGTACGCTGCTGAGCGGCTTCAGCGTTCTTCTGAGCGGCTTCCTGGCTTTCCTTGGCCGCGTCATTCACTTTTTCCTGAGCCTTTTCCATCGACTCCTGGGACTGCTGAGCTGCCTTGTTGGCATCTTGCTGAGTGTTTTCGGACTTTTTGTCACAGGCGGCAAGGCCCAGGGTGGCAGAAAGCATCAAGGCATAGGCTAAAGATTTACGCATGGGGTGTTTCTCCTTATTGAGTGTTCACGAGGCTAAGAGCCTGCCGTCATGAGTTAAGTTCCACCCGTGATGACAATATCGGAGGCCGTTGTTTCGCGGTCGTTACAGGCCGATAGCGCCGTGCCGATTGCGGACAGTTCTGGCGAGCACCCACCAACGCAATGCGTGCGGTATCCGGCGCATGAAACACGCTCCGCGCATCATTGGCTCTTGAAATCCCCGACCCAGCCCCCACCTTGATGACTACCCGCTGTCACACGGGCTTATGCCTGATCGTGACGGCTTATACCATCCAGATCGGAGTTTGATGATTATGAGTGTGGAAACTCAAAAGGAAACCCTGGGCTTCCAGACCGAGGTAAAGCAACTGCTGCACCTCATGATCCATTCGCTGTATTCCAACAAGGAAATTTTCCTTCGCGAATTGATCTCGAACGCGTCTGACGCGGTCGACAAATTGCGTTTTGAAGCGTTGTCCAAGCCGGAGTTGCTGGAAGGCGGCGCCGAGCTGAAGATCCGCGTGAGCTTCGACAAGGACGCGAAGACCGTTACCCTTGAAGACAACGGCATCGGTATGAGCCGTGAAGATGTGATCACCCATCTTGGGACCATCGCCAAGTCCAGCACCGCTGATTTCATGAAAAACCTGTCGGGCGACCAGAAGAAGGACTCGCACCTGATCGGTCAGTTCGGCGTGGGTTTCTATTCGGCATTCATCGTTGCCGATCAGGTCGAAGTGTTCAGCCGTCGTGCCGGCACGCCAGCGAATGAAGGCGTGCACTGGTCCTCCAAGGGCGAAGGCGAGTTCGAAGTTGCCACCGTCGACAAGGCTGATCGTGGCACCCGTATTGTTCTGCACCTGAAAAACGGTGAAGAGGAATTCGCTGACGGCTACCGTCTGCGTAACATCATCAAAAAATACTCCGACCATATCGCCTTGCCGATCGAGCTGCCCAAAGAGCAGGCTCCGGCAGCCGAAGGCGAGCAGGCACCGGCGCTGGAGTGGGAAACCGTCAACCGCGCCAGCGCCCTCTGGACCCGTCCGCGCACCGAGGTGAAGGATGAGGAGTATCAGGAGTTCTACAAGCATGTCGCGCACGACTACGAGAACCCGCTGAGCTGGAGCCATAACAAGGTTGAAGGCAAGCTGGAATACACTTCGCTGCTGTACGTGCCTGCGCGTGCTCCGTTTGATTTGTATCAGCGCGAAGCACCGCGCGGCCTGAAGCTCTATGTGCAGCGCGTCTTCGTCATGGATCAGGCCGAGTCGTTCCTGCCGCTGTACATGCGCTTCGTCAAGGGCGTGGTCGACTCCAATGACCTGTCGCTGAACGTTTCCCGCGAAATCCTGCAGAAGGACCCGATCATCGACTCGATGAAGTCGGCGTTGACCAAGCGCGTGCTGGACATGCTGGAGAAGCTGGCGAAAAACGAACCCGAGCAGTACAAGGGTTTCTGGAAAAACTTCGGCCAGGTCCTCAAGGAAGGTCCGGCAGAAGACTTCGCCAATAAGGAAAAAATCGCCGGTCTGCTGCGTTTCGCATCGACGTCCGACGACAGCGGTGAACAGAGCGTTTCTCTGGCCGAGTACCTCGCGCGGGCCAAGGAAGGTCAGGACAAGATTTACTACCTCACTGGCGAATCCTACGCACAGGTCAAGAACAGCCCGCACCTTGAGGTCTTCCGCAAGAAAGGCATCGAAGTGCTGCTGCTGACCGACCGTATCGACGAGTGGCTGATGAGCTACCTGAGCGATTTCGATGGCAAGGGCTTTGTGGATGTGGCGCGTGGCGACCTTGATCTGGGCAATCTTGACTCCGAAGAGGACAAGAAGGCACAGGAAGAGATCGCCAAGGACAAAGAGGGCCTGATCGAGCGCCTGAAAGCTGCGCTGGGTGAGTCTGTGAGTGAGGTGCGTGTTTCCCATCGTCTGACCGATTCGCCTGCGATTCTGGCCATTGGCGAGCAGGACATGGGGCTGCAGATGCGTCAGATTCTGGAAGCCAGCGGTCAGAAGGTTCCGGACTCCAAGCCAATCTTCGAATTCAACCCGGCCCACCCGCTGATCGGCAAGCTGGATGCCGAGCAGAGCGAAGAGCGCTTCGGCGATCTGTCGCACATCCTGTTCGATCAGGCGGCGTTGGCCGCCGGTGACAGCCTCAAGGATCCAGTCGCGTATGTGCGTCGTCTGAACAAGCTGTTGGTAGAACTGTCGGTTTGATAGCCGGTTGACAAGAAACCCGCCTCGGCGGGTTTTTTGTTTCAGTTCCCGCGACACGTTTTTCATCTCCCTAACGATCAGGAGTCAGTAATGAGCAGCAATATCGAAATTCGTTCTGTGGTCTATCAGATCGATGGCCAGACTTATGAAAGCCGTCTTGCCTACGACCCGAAAGCTAGCGCTGCACAGCCAGGCCTGTTGATGGCGCCTAACTGGATGGGTGTCAGCCAGGGTGCTGAAGACATCGCCAAAGCGGTCGCTGCGAAGGGTTATGTAGTGCTGCTGGCTGATCTTTACGGTCAGCAGATTCGCCCGAGTAACAATGACGAGGCGGGCGCTGCCATGACGCCGCTCAAGAATGATCGCGGTCTTCTGCGCAAGCGTATGCAGGCAGGCCTCGACCAGTTGTTGAGCCAGGCGGATGTGTCTCTGGACTCAAGCAAGATCGCAACATTCGGTTTCTGCTTCGGTGGCTGCTGCTCGCTGGAGCTCGCACGTACCGGGGCCGAGCTGAAGGCTGCCATTTCGTTTCACGGTACCCTGGACACGCCCAACCCGGCTGATGCGAAGAACGTCAAGGGCTCGGTGCTGGTTCTCCACGGCGCGTCGGACCCGCTGGTGCCGAAAGAGCAGTTAACTGCTTTTGAAGAGGAAATGAACGCCGCTGGTGTGGACTGGCAGCTGCACAGTTACGGTGGGGCATTCCATTCCTTCACCGACCCGCACGCCAATGTTCCCGGCATGATGATGTACGACGCCAAAGTGTCGAGCCGTGCGTTCAAGTCGATGCATGATTTGTTGAGCGAAGTGTTCGGCTGAAGGAACGCCTATCGTCCCCTAGGGCGTGCAGGGGAACACTATCGTGCCCATGCTCCGCGTGGGCATGCCGGTCTGGGCGCTCTGCGTCCTCTTTCGACGCAGAGCGTCGTGAACTGCATTCCCACGCTGGAGTGGTATGCCCCCCGAAGGTTGGACAATTATCCACTTACGCTGCCTTGGCGGCCTGCATCCTG
>NZ_LKBW01000236.1 GCF_002699855.1 Pseudomonas amygdali
GGCGTTACGCTGTGGGTCGACGAGGGCGTTACGCTTTTCGCGTCACGCAACCCCAAAGACTATGACAACGGCAAGGGCACCTGCGGAGTGACCACGGTCGCCAATCAGGACGCCTGCAGCTCGCTGATTTCTGCAAAAAACACCCGCGCCAGCGGCGTGATAGGAAAAGGCGTGATTGATGGTCGCGGCGGGAGTCTGCTTACCTCAGGGGCAAATGCCAATCTGCGTAGCTGGTGGGACCTTGTTTACCAGAAGACCTTGTCCAATGCTTACCAGCAAAAACCGCGCCTGATTCAGGTCAGTGGGGGGACAGACTTTGTCATCCAGGGGCTAACGCTGCAAAACGCGCCGGCCTTCAACATTGTGACTGACGGCGTGACAGGGGTGACTGTCTGGGGGATCAAGATTTTGAATCCCAGCCGCGTCTATACGGTTGAGGGTTATCACTGCCCGACCGGTTCGACGCCCGACCAGAAGACACCGGGCACCTGCTTTACCCCGGAAACCGTGAAGAACACCGATGGCTTCGACCCCGGCCAATCAAACAAGGTACTGCTGGCCTACTCCTATATCAGTACAGGCGATGACAACGTAGCGATAAAGTCCAGCCGCCTCCCCGGCAGCCGGGACCTGATGTTCGCGCACAATCACTT
>NZ_LKBW01000237.1 GCF_002699855.1 Pseudomonas amygdali
CTACAAGGCTTTTTCGTTTCCGTCTGCGCCGGAAGTGGCGCGAATTATAGACAGATCACAGAGGCCGTCAACCGTTAATTTCAAAATCACCGAAATTGCCCGTTTCGTGATTGCCTATATAGAAGGAAAAGCAAAGATTGCGCAATATATTGCCCATGCATCGATTGTTGCGCATCATGTTCGATTATCAGTGCCCGGATCACACCCAGGATGTACAACCAAAATGTCTGAGAAACCCCACACTATAGCGTCCGCCCTTTTCCCCCTAGGAATGGTCTGAAGTAGGCCGCTATTTTTAGACTGCTGAGCCATAGCCGCT
>NZ_LKBW01000238.1 GCF_002699855.1 Pseudomonas amygdali
CTCGCTACGACAAGCTGGCCAAGAGCTACGCAGCCATGGTCACGCTGGCTTGTAGCCTACGTTGTATGCGGCAATACTTTTCGTACAAAACCTAGATTTGCTGGCTGCAAATGCTGAAACGGACAATCTGAGCAGATTCAGAGCAGATCGCGTGCGGCAGTTGCGTTGCCCACGTCCCTGAGCGAGCATGGGGTATTCCTTGACAGGCTCTAGGGTTTGTCTGAAAAGTCGCCTTGGTTAAAATGATGTCCTCTGGTTGCCAAGAGGGCCATCATGACTGACCGTTATGAAATTTCAT
>NZ_LKBW01000239.1 GCF_002699855.1 Pseudomonas amygdali
TTTGGTCGGCATACATGCACCTCTAGCTACATGTTATGCCCGAACACAAAATTTCTGACAGTCTCCGACAGGTCGACGCATTCTTGAGGACTTGCACGGCAGCTTGCCTGACCCGGCCCTTGGCGGAGGTACTCCCTGTACCCCTAGGTCACGCCGATCCATTCGATCAACGCATCCCGGCCCCTTGGTCATGCGCGCACCTTCCTCAGGCCGCACAAACAAGAGAGGTATTGAACCGCCCCGGGTTTCTCGGAGACCCTTTTGTTTGAGTCATGCCACCTGGGCAGACTCGG
>NZ_LKBW01000240.1 GCF_002699855.1 Pseudomonas amygdali
CATTCCCCGGATCAGCGCCAGGACTCAGCCGTCACTAACGTCGCACTCTGCGTCGTCAGTGCCATCGTGGTTGAAAAGCGCTTAGAGCAGTTTGGTTAAAGGCACGATTCAGATATCACTATCGTGCCGACGCTCCGCGTCGGCATGCAGTTCGTGACGCTCAGCGTCACACAGCGGTTCTGTGACTTCAGGTGAATTGGTGTTCGGCTCAGATTCTCGTTCCCACGCTCCGCGTGGTAATGCCCTTCGTGACGCTCTGCGTCACACAGTTCTGCGATTCAG
>NZ_LKBW01000241.1 GCF_002699855.1 Pseudomonas amygdali
TGGGGAATCGAGGGCAACTCCCTCGCTGTTGCATTGGCGGACTTCTTTTTGGTCGGCATACATGCACCTCTAGCTACATGTTATGACCGAACACAAAATTTCTGACAGTCTCCCTAAAGAGATCGTGATCACGCAGCTTGGATTTACCGCCATTCATTTAATAGCCGGCGCACTTATTATTTGGGGAGGCTGGAATCGTTTTTTAGGGGAGTATCAGTTTTTTTGTGTTCGGGCTGGTTAGGGCCTGCCGTCAGGCAGGCCCTTGTTTTACCAGCTCGG
>NZ_LKBW01000242.1 GCF_002699855.1 Pseudomonas amygdali
CGATTATCTAAAAAAGCTCGATGCCTTGGTTCAGAAGAAGCAACGAATAGCGCAGCAGAAAAAGCGCAAATCGTAATAGAACTGAGGCCTTTGCATTCTCTGGACGGCCTGCTGAAGTTTGCCGGTCTGGCACGCAGCACTTTTTACTATCAACAAAAGGTACTGCTGGTAGACGACAAATACGCAGGGCTGAAGGACCTGATTCAGGCCACGTTCTACGAGCATAAGGGCCGGTATGGCTATCGTCGCATCACGGCAGTCTTGCGCAGGGCGGG
>NZ_LKBW01000243.1 GCF_002699855.1 Pseudomonas amygdali
CACAATATTCTTTCACGGCTGCGAGTTTTGCCTGCACTGTATATTTACCCATGACGCCTCCAAAGGTTGCGTCCAACCTTCGGGGGTCATACCACTCCGCGTGGGAATGCCGTTCGTGACGCTCTGCGTCACACATCGGTTCTGTGGTTTCAGGTGGATTGAAGGTCGACTCAGGTCACCTTTTCGCCCCTCGGCGGAGGCCAAAGTAACCAAAGCCTTTCGCTCCGGTTTCCGGCCCGACTTCGTCGGGTTCCTTCGCCCTGA
>NZ_LKBW01000244.1 GCF_002699855.1 Pseudomonas amygdali
TAACGCATAGCGAGCTCGATCGTTGCACGGAGGTTGCGGCGCAGTATCTCTGCAAGACCAAGTGGTTTGACGGTGCATCGCTGACGCAGCTGGCCCATGTGGGCAACAAGCTGAGCAAGCATCCGAACCAGCAAGCGGGCATGGATGCAATCGCGTGGATCGCCGGACAGCTCAATCAGGCAGATGATTTATCGGGACTGGATGGCCGCCACTCAGTCCTACTCCTGAACGCCTTCGCCAAGAACTTCAACAGCGGCAGG
>NZ_LKBW01000245.1 GCF_002699855.1 Pseudomonas amygdali
TCAAGCTAGCTGTTTTGAAGCGCATGCATGATGAGCGATTATCACTGCGCCAGACAGCGGCCTTGTTCGATATCCGTCAGTTCGGCATCATTATCTATGGTCACCCCCTTTTTTGCAATGCTGATTCATGGGCGAAGTAGTTGGCTTGCTTAAATCTATCCGGCGTCTATTGGATGATTCACCCGCGCCATGATGAGAGTCGCGCCTAACGATCCTGAAAAGGCTAACGGCTTCTTGCTGAGCCAATTTTTAAAACAGG
>NZ_LKBW01000246.1 GCF_002699855.1 Pseudomonas amygdali
AGTGTGGGGTTTCCCCATGTGAGAGTAGGTCATCGTCAAGATTAAATTCCAGAAACCCTCATCGCTTACGCGTTGAGGGTTTTTGTTTTTCTGCTGCACAAAAACTGCCATGAAAATACGTTTTCGTTTCTATGCAGCATGCCTCTGCGTGGCTATTATGCGCGCCTCATTGCCGGGCGACTCCAAATGCTGACCTTGTTAAAGCTTCTTGCCGATGGTGCATTTCATTCTGGACAGGTATTAGGCAATGCCCTTGGCATAAGCCGCAGTGCGGTCTGGAAGCAGCTTCAGCAGCTTGAAGCTGACCTGGGCATAGAGGTGCATAAAGTGCGCGGACGGGGATATCGACTGGCAACGCCTATTTCGCTTTTAAGCCCCGCTGGCATAGCTCAGTGCGGATTCCCCGCCAGCTGGTCTGTACGCACTTACGACACTATCGACTCAACCAATGCAGAGGCCACGCGTCTGATTGCTCACGGGGCTCCCATGCCTTTACTGGTGGTGGCCGAGCAGCAAACCTCGGGAAGGGGGAGGCGGGGTCGAAAGTGGGTAAGTCCATTTGCCGAGAACCTTTATTACAGTCTGGTCCTGCGCATTGATGGTGGAATGCGTCAGCTGGAAGGTCTCAGCCTTTTGGTCGGATTGGCTGTGATGAACGTACTGCGCGACATTGGGGTTCAAGGCACGGGCCTGAAATGGCCTAATGATGTGCTGGTCGGAAGACAGAAGATTGCTGGCATTTTGCTCGAGCTTGTTGGGGATCCGGCAGACGTTTGTCATGTGATCATCGGGATAGGGGTGAACGTGAACATGCGGTCATCGAGCGAAGTGGATCAGCTATGGACGTCGATTCGACTCGAAACGGGCAGCATTGCTGATCGGAATCGGATTGCAGCCCTTATAAGCAGTCAGCTTGAGTCTCTTCTGGCAGTTCATCGCAAAGAAGGCTTCGTGGCTTTTCAGGATGAGTGGGAGCGCGGACATTTGTGGCAGGGAGCTGCTGTCAGATTGCTTTCAGGCGCTGAGGCAGTTGAAGGGGTAGTGTTGGGGGTCGACTCGCTTGGAGCGTTGCGTTTGGAAGTGAATGGGGTAGAAAAGAGCTTTAGTGGTGGCGAGCTCAGCCTGAGGTTGCGAGATGATTCTTGAGCTCGACTGTGGCAACAGCTTCATCAAGTGGCGGATAACGGCGAAGAACGATGCGGCAGTGATTAGCGGCGGCGTTGTGGACTCCGATGCTGCCTTGCTGATGCACTTGAGTAATCTGCCTGACACATCATTCACTGACTGCCGTCTGGTGAGTGTGCGTAGTGCCGAAGAAACGGCGAGGCTTGTCTCTTTGCTGGCTGACACCTTTTCCGTTGCGCCTGTCTGCGCGGAACCTGCTCAAGAGCTTGCTGGCGTGATAAATGGCTATGACGACTTCGCGCGTCTGGGGCTGGACCGCTGGCTGGCTTTCGTAGGTGCTTACCATCTCGCCAGAAGCGCGTGCCTGGTGATTGATCTGGGAACTGCTGTGACGTCTGATTTTGTCGACGCCGGTGGTGCGCATCTCGGTGGCTTTATCTGTCCTGGAATGCCCTTGATGCGCAATCAGTTGCGTACCCATACCCGTCGCATCAGATATGACGACACAGAGGCTGAAAAAGCCCTTGCCCGTCTTGTTCCAGGGCGTGCAACTGCAGAGGCTGTAGAGCGCGGCTGCTCGTTGATGCTTCGTGGGTTTGCATTGACTCAGATTGAGATAGCGCAGGGGTACTGGGGCAACGATTTTGCTATTTTTGTGACTGGCGGGGATGCTGCGCTGGTTGCGGATGTACTGCCGGGGGCTCGTATTGTTCCTGATCTGGTCTTCGTGGGTCTGGCTCTGGCTTGCCCTTTGCGTTGAGGTCTCTATGCGTTGGTTATTTCTTCTGCTGTTGATGCTTAATGCCTTTTATTACCTCTGGCATCAGCAGGAGGCTCCGCTCAGGGCTAAAGAGGTCATGCCATTGTCCTTGCATCGCGCTCCCCAGCAGGATATTCGCCTGCTTAGTGAGTCGGATGCGGGGCGCATGTCGCATGATGCCGACACGAAGTGCCTGTATGTCGGTGGCTTTGCGAGGCAAGAGGATGCTCGCCTGGTGGAGCAGCGCTTGAACAGTCTGGATATCCAGTCTCAATTTCAGTCGCTGCAAACGAATGGGGCGACGGCCTACTGGTTAAGGATTGCCCCGGAAAGCCGACGTCTTGTGGAGGCAGGTGTGATCAATCAATTGAGTCAGGATTTCCCACAATTAAAAAATCAAATAATGTCGTGCGAGGGCATTGCAACTGCTGAGTAGTTTACATAGAATGGCGCCCGCTTCGCAGCGAGGTGAAAGTCTCGCGAACGGGGTGGTAGTAGTCAGCGCATGTAACCTCAGGTTTTTACTGAGAAAAAGGTTGACAGAAGGGCAGCATGAGTTGAGAATGCTGCCTCGCTTAGGAGGGGTTCCCGAGCGGCCAAAGGGATCAGACTGTAAATCTGACGTCTACGACTTCGAAGGTTCGAATCCTTCCCCCTCCACCAGATTTAGCGCGATCTGCAAATTGCGCGGGTATAGTTTAGTGGTAGAACCTCAGCCTTCCAAGCTGATGATGCGGGTTCGATTCCCGCTACCCGCTCCAGGTTTGTGGTTCATGTATTGTGTTTTGCTCTTGTAGCTCAGTTGGTAGAGCACACCCTTGGTAAGGGTGAGGTCAGCGGTTCAAATCCGCTCAAGAGCTCCATTGCTAAAGGCGGATATGAAAATATCTGCCTTTGTTTTAGGTGGTTGCGCTGTGCGTGATCTGCTTGAAGCTTGTTCGGAGTGCGTCACCTGTAAGGCGCTCCCTGAATAAGGTGTTGAAAAACTCTCGTCAGGTCCGCATAATGGTCGGCCTGATTTTGCTTTTAGGTCAGTAGCTCAATTGGCAGAGCGACGGTCTCCAAAACCGTAGGTTGGGGGTTCGATTCCCTCCTGACCTGCCAGATTTCCTATATGTAATCTGGCTTTCTTTTCACAGGATCTCCGTAGATGAATCCCAAGGCTGAAGCATCAGACTCTCGCTTTGATATGCTGAAGTGGCTCCTGGTAGTCGTTTTGGTTGTCGTGGGTGTTGTCGGTAATCAGTATTATTCTGCTGAGCCGATCCTGTACCGCGTTCTTGCTCTCCTTGTGATTGCTGCTGCAGCTGCATTTGTCGCGCTGCAGACCGGTAAGGGTAAAGCCTTCTTTGTTTTGGCGAAAGAAGCTCGCGCTGAGATTCGTAAAGTCGTATGGCCTACTCGCCAAGAAACCACTCAAACCACGTTGATCGTTGTGGCAGTTGTGCTGGTTATGGCGTTGCTGTTGTGGGGGCTTGATTCCCTGCTCGGCTGGCTTGTTTCCTTGATAGTTGGCTAAGGGTGTCCCGTGGCTAAGCGTTGGTACGTAGTGCATGCTTACTCGGGTTACGAGAAGCATGTCATGCGCTCGTTGATCGAGCGTGTGAAGCTGGCAGGTATGGAAGATGGCTTCGGCGAAATTCTGGTTCCCACTGAAGAAGTGGTTGAAATGCGTAATGGCCAGAAACGCAAAAGCGAACGCAAGTTCTTCCCAGGTTATGTGCTTGTTCAGATGGACATGAATGAGGGTACTTGGCACTTGGTCAAGGACACCCCGCGTGTCATGGGTTTCATCGGCGGTACCGCAGATAAGCCTGCTCCGATCACTGACAAAGAAGCAGAAGCAATTCTGCGTCGCGTTGCTGATGGTAGCGACAAGCCGAAGCCGAAAACGCTGTTCGAGCCGGGTGAGGTTGTTCGTGTCACCGACGGTCCGTTCGCCGATTTCAATGGCACGGTTGAAGAAGTTAACTACGAAAAGAGCCGGATTCAAGTGGCGGTGCTCATTTTCGGACGCTCTACCCCGGTAGAGCTAGAGTTCAGTCAGGTCGAAAAGGCATAACTGAGCTGGAATCCCATACCCCGCAGCCCAAGGCTGTGGGGTTTTTTCGTCACTGGGATATACGCGTAAGTAACCGGGGAGCCTTTATTGGCGCTTGAACCCGTAATTGGAGTGCCTCATGGCCAAGAAGATAACCGCATACATCAAGCTGCAAGTGAAAGCCGCTCAGGCTAACCCAAGCCCGCCAGTTGGTCCTGCTCTGGGTCAGCACGGTGTGAACATCATGGAATTCTGCAAAGCGTTCAACGCCCGTACTCAGGGTATTGAGCCAGGCTTGCCGACTCCGGTGATTATCACTGTATACAGCGACCGTAGCTTCACTTTCGAAACAAAAAGTACCCCTGCATCGGTTCTGCTGAAGAAAGCTGCAGGCTTGACCAGCGGCTCGGCTCGCCCGAACACCGTTAAAGTTGGCACCGTGACTCGTGCTCAGCTGGAAGATATCGCTAAAGCAAAAAACGCGGATCTGACTGCAGCTGACATGGAAGCGGCCGTGCGTACTATCGCCGGTTCCGCTCGTAGCATGGGCCTTAACGTGGAGGGTGTGTAATGGCTAAGCTGACCAAGCGTCAAAAGGCAATCGCCAGCAAGATCGAAGCTGGTAAGTCTTACAATTTCGTAGACGCCGCAGCCCTGCTGACCGAGCTGTCGACCGTCAAGTTCAGCGAGTCTGTAGACGTTGCTGTTAACCTGGGTGTCGATCCTCGTAAGTCCGACCAGGTTGTTCGTAGCGCTACCGTACTGCCGCACGGCACTGGTAAAACTGTACGCGTTGCAGTGTTCACCCAGGGCCCTGCTGTTGAAGCTGCTCTGGCTGCCGGTGCTGATCGCGTTGGTATGGACGATCTGGCTGCTGAAATGAAAGCGGGCGATCTGAACTATGACGTCGTTATCGCTTCCCCGGACGCAATGCGCGTTGTGGGTCAGTTGGGTCAGGTTCTCGGTCCTCGTGGTCTGATGCCTAACCCGAAAGTCGGCACCGTTACTCCTGACGTGGCTAACGCCGTCAAGAACGCCAAGGCTGGTCAGGTTCGTTATCGCACCGACAAAAACGGCATCATCCACACTTCCGTTGGCAAGGTCGGTTTCGACGCTGTCAAGCTGAAGGAAAACGTTGAAGCCCTGATCGCTGACCTTAAGCGTATCAAGCCTGCTTCTTCGAAAGGTATTTACGTCAAGCGCATCACCCTGAGCACCACTATGGGCCCAGGCCTGGTCATCGACCAGGGTTCGTTGGAAGCGTAAGACAGAAGCGGTGCGGTTTTGACGCCGTACCGTTTGAAAGATTGGGGTCCCTGCCTGGCGGGGGGCTATCCAAGACCGTAGGCGACGCAAGTCTTAAACCACCAAGCCTACGCAGATGGTGCTCCCGGTTCCTTACCGAATCAGACACCAAAACGACATCTGACTCCGGTCGGATGAAACGGTAACAAGCAGGAGTTAAACCCGTGGCAATTAAACTCGAAGACAAGAAGGCCATCGTCGCTGAAGTCAACGAGGCTGCCAAAGCTGGTCTGTCCGCTGTCGTGGCTGATGCCCGTGGTGTGACGGTCGGCGCTATGACCGGACTCCGTAAAGAGGCTCGTGAAGCTGGCGTTTACGTACGTGTTGTACGTAACACCCTGCTCAAGCGCGCTGTTGCTGACACTGAATTCAGTGTCCTCAACGACGTGTTCACTGGCCCGACCTTGATTGCGTTCTCCAACGAACATCCTGGCGCTGCTGCCCGTCTGTTCAAGGAATTCGCCAAAGGTCAGGACAAGTTCGAGATCAAGGCAGCTGCGTTCGAGGGCAAGTTCCTCGCAGCTAATCAGATCGATGTATTGGCAAGCCTGCCGACCCGTAACGAAGCAATTTCTCAGCTGATGAGCGTGATTCAAGGCGCTACCAGCAAGTTGGCTCGTACTCTGGCGGCTGTTCGCGACCAAAAAGAAGCAGCTGCAGCCTAAGGCTGAGTCAGATCTTTTCGCGTATTTTTGTTTATTTTGATGGTCGCGTAGGCCGTCCCCCAATTCAGGAAATTGAGTCATGTCCATCTCTCAAGACGATATCCTTAACGCCGTAGCTGAAATGTCCGTTCTGCAGGTTGTAGAGCTGATCAAGGCGTTCGAAGAGAAGTTCGGCGTTACCGCTGCTGCCGGTTCGGCTGGTCCAGCTGTTGCTGCTGCTGTTGTTGAAGAACAAACTGAATTCAACGTCATGCTGCTGGAAGCTGGCGAGAAGAAAGTTAACGTGATCAAGGCAGTACGTGAACTGACCGGTCTGGGCCTGAAAGAAGCCAAGGCAGTCGTTGACGGCGCGCCAGCAATGGTACTGGAAGCTGTTGCCAAAGACGCAGCTGACAAAGCCAAAGCTACTCTGGAAGAAGCAGGCGCTAAAGTCGATCTGAAATAAGCATCGACTTTGAGTGTCCAGCCCACGCGATTAGCGAAAGGCTGATGGCTGGTGGCTTTTGCCACCGGCCTTTTTCCGTTATAGACGATTGGCGCTGTCAACGTTTGTAATGTGCGGTATCCACCGATGGCGGTGGCGCAAACCAAGGGGTTTGCAAGATTTTCTGGCTGCTTCCGTCGGGAGGGAGCCAAACAAGCAGGTGACCAAGCTGGGGAACGCTGATGGCTTACTCATATACTGAGAAAAAACGTATCCGCAAGGACTTTAGCAAGTTGCCGGACGTAATGGATGTGCCGTATCTCTTGGCCATCCAGCTGGATTCGTATCGCGAATTCCTGCAGGCGGGAGCGACCAAAGATCAGTTCCGCGACGTCGGTCTGCATGCAGCCTTCAAATCCGTTTTCCCGATCATCAGCTACTCCGGCAATGCTGCGCTGGAGTATGTAGGTTATCGCTTGGGCGAACCGGCATTTGATGTCAAGGAATGCGTGCTGCGCGGTGTGACTTATGCAGTACCTCTGCGGGTCAAGGTCCGTCTGATCATTTTCGACAAAGAATCGTCGAACAAAGCGATCAAGGACATCAAAGAGCAGGAAGTCTACATGGGTGAAATCCCCCTGATGACTGAAAACGGTACCTTTGTAATCAATGGCACCGAGCGCGTTATCGTGTCTCAGCTTCACCGCTCGCCTGGCGTATTCTTCGACCACGACCGTGGCAAGACGCACAGCTCCGGTAAGCTGCTTTACTCCGCTCGTATCATTCCTTACCGCGGTTCGTGGCTGGACTTCGAGTTCGATCCGAAAGACTGCGTATTCGTCCGTATCGACCGTCGTCGCAAGCT
Source organism: Pseudomonas amygdali (assembly GCF_002699855.1). Taxonomy (GTDB): domain Bacteria; phylum Pseudomonadota; class Gammaproteobacteria; order Pseudomonadales; family Pseudomonadaceae; genus Aquipseudomonas; species Aquipseudomonas amygdali. Next base: position 7,186 of record NZ_LKBW01000246.1, read on the forward strand.
GCCTGCATCCGTACTTCTGCGCGCTCTGGGTTATACCACCGAGCAAGTGCTCGATGCTTTCTACACCACCAACGTATTCCATGTGCGCGGCGAAAACCTGAGCCTGGAACTGGTGCCTCAGCGCCTGCGTGGTGAAATTGCCGTTCTGGATATTCTGGACGACAAGGGCAAGGTCATTGTCGAGCAGGGTCGCCGTATTACCGCTCGTCACATCAACCAGCTGGAAAAAGCCGGGATCAAAGAGCTGGAAGTACCTCTGGACTACGTCCTGGGTCGTACTACTGCCAAGGTCATCGTGCATCCGGCAACCGGTGAGATCATTGCCGAGTGCAACACCGAGCTGAACACTGAAATCCTGGCCAAGATCGCCAAGGCTCAGGTCGTTCGCATCGAAACGTTGTACACCAACGACATCGACTGCGGTCCGTTCGTCTCTGACACGCTGAAGATCGACTCCACCAGCAACCAACTGGAAGCGCTGGTCGAGATCTATCGCATGATGCGTCCTGGCGAGCCGCCAACCAAGGATGCCGCTGAAACACTGTTCAACAACCTGTTCTTCAGTCCTGAGCGTTACGACCTGTCTGCTGTAGGCCGGATGAAGTTCAACCGTCGTATCGGTCGTACCGAAATCGAAGGCTCGGGCGTGCTGTGCAAGGAAGACATCGTAGCGGTCCTCAAGACCCTCGTTGATATCCGTAACGGCAAAGGCATCGTCGATGACATCGACCACCTCGGTAACCGTCGCGTTCGTTGCGTTGGCGAGATGGCCGAGAACCAGTTCCGTGTTGGTTTGGTCCGTGTCGAGCGCGCTGTCAAAGAGCGCCTGTCCATGGCAGAAAGCGAAGGCCTGATGCCTCAGGACCTGATCAACGCCAAGCCTGTTGCGGCGGCGGTCAAGGAATTCTTCGGTTCCAGCCAGCTTTCCCAGTTCATGGACCAGAACAACCCGCTGTCCGAGATCACTCACAAGCGCCGTGTTTCTGCACTCGGCCCTGGCGGTCTGACGCGTGAGCGTGCTGGTTTTGAAGTTCGAGACGTTCACCCGACTCACTACGGCCGTGTTTGCCCGATCGAGACGCCGGAAGGTCCGAACATCGGTCTGATCAACTCCCTGGCGGCCTATGCCCGCACCAACCAGTACGGCTTCCTTGAGAGCCCGTACCGCGTGGTCAAGGAAGGTCTGGTCACCGAAGAGATCGTCTTCCTTTCGGCGATCGAAGAAGCGGACCACGTCATTGCTCAGGCTTCGGCTGCAATGAACGACAAGCAAGAGCTGATCGACGAGCTGGTTGCTGTGCGTCACTTGAACGAATTCACCGTCANGGTTGTGTCGGTAGCCGCATCGCTGATCCCGTTCCTCGAGCACGATGACGCCAACCGCGCATTGATGGGTTCGAACATGCAGCGTCAGGCTGTACCGACCCTGCGTGCCGACAAGCCGCTGGTAGGTACTGGCATGGAGCGCAACGTTGCCCGCGACTCCGGCGTTTGCGTCGTGGCTCGTCGTGGTGGCGTGATCGACTCTGTCGACGCCAGCCGTATCGTTGTTCGCGTTGCTGATGACGAAGTAGAAACAGGTGAAGCAGGTGTAGATATCTACAACCTGACCAAATACACCCGTTCGAACCAGAACACCTGCATCAACCAGCGTCCGCTGGTTAGCAAGGGTGACCGTGTTCAGCGTAGCGACATCATGGCCGACGGTCCGTCCACCGATATGGGTGAGCTGGCTCTGGGTCAGAACATGCGCATCGCGTTCATGGCCTGGAACGGTTTCAACTTCGAAGACTCCATCTGCCTCTCCGAGCGTGTAGTTCAAGAAGACCGCTTCACCACGATCCACATTCAGGAACTGACCTGTGTGGCTCGCGACACCAAGCTTGGGCCTGAAGAGATCACCGCCGACATCCCGAACGTGGGTGAAGCGGCTCTGAACAAGCTGGACGAAGCCGGTATCGTTTATGTAGGTGCCGAAGTTGGCGCTGGTGACATCCTGGTGGGCAAGGTCACTCCGAAAGGCGAGACCCAGCTGACTCCGGAAGAAAAACTGTTGCGCGCGATTTTCGGTGAGAAAGCAAGCGACGTTAAAGATACTTCCCTGCGCGTGCCGACCGGCACCAAGGGTACTGTCATTGACGTTCAGGTCTTCACCCGTGATGGCGTCGAGCGTGATGCGCGTGCCCTGTCCATCGAGAAGTCGCAACTCGACGAGATCCGTAAGGATCTGAACGAAGAGTTCCGTATTGTCGAAGGCGCTACTTTCGAACGTCTGCGCTCTGCGCTGGTGGGTCGTGTAGCCGAAGGCGGTGCTGGCCTCAAGAAAGGTCAGGAAATCACCAACGAAGTGCTTGATGGTCTTGAGCATGGTCAGTGGTTCAAACTGCGCATGGCTGAAGATGCTCTGAATGAGCAGCTTGAGAAAGCTCAGGCCTACATCGTTGATCGTCGCCGTCTTCTGGATGACAAGTTCGAAGACAAGAAACGCAAACTGCAGCAAGGCGATGACCTGGCTCCAGGCGTTCTGAAAATCGTCAAGGTCTACCTGGCAATCCGTCGTCGCATCCAGCCGGGCGACAAGATGGCCGGTCGTCACGGTAACAAGGGTGTGGTCTCCGTGATCATGCCGGTTGAAGACATGCCGCACGATGCCAATGGCACGCCGGTCGATATCGTCCTCAACCCGCTGGGCGTACCTTCGCGTATGAACGTTGGTCAGATTCTCGAAACTCACCTGGGCCTCGCGGCCAAAGGTCTGGGCGAGAAGATCAACCGCATGCTTGAAGAGCAGCGTAAAGTTGCTGAGCTGCGTAAGTTCCTCAACGAGATCTATAACGAAATCGGCGGTCGTCAGGAGTCTCTGGAAGACCTCACCGACAACGAGATTCTGGACCTCGCGAAGAACCTGCGTAACGGCGTACCGATGGCTACCCCGGTTTTCGACGGTGCCAAGGAAAGCGAAATCAAGGCAATGCTCAAGCTGGCAGATATGCCGGAAAGCGGCCAGATGCAGCTGTTCGACGGTCGTACCGGCAACAAGTTTGAACGTGCTGTAACGGTTGGCTACATGTACATGCTGAAGCTGAACCACTTGGTGGACGACAAGATGCACGCGCGTTCCACTGGTTCGTACAGCCTGGTTACCCAGCAGCCGCTGGGTGGTAAGGCACAGTTCGGTGGTCAGCGTTTCGGGGAGATGGAAGTGTGGGCGCTGGAAGCATACGGCGCGGCGTACACTCTGCAGGAAATGCTCACAGTGAAGTCGGACGATGTGAACGGTCGTACCAAGATGTACAAAAACATCGTGGACGGCGATCACCGTATGGAGCCGGGCATGCCCGAGTCTTTCAACGTGTTGATCAAAGAAATCCGTTCGCTCGGAATCGATATCGATCTGGAAACCGAATAACACGTGACGCGAATCGGGGGCAGGGCGGTATTGCCTGCTCCCTGCTCCGCCAGGAGGAAAAGCCTTGAAAGACCTACTGAATTTGCTGAAAAACCAGGGTCAAGTCGAAGAGTTCGACGCAATCCGTATCGGACTTGCATCGCCTGAGATGATCCGCTCTTGGTCGTTTGGTGAAGTTAAAAAGCCGGAAACCATCAACTACCGTACGTTCAAGCCTGAGCGTGACGGTCTGTTCTGCGCCAAGATCTTTGGCCCGGTAAAAGATTACGAGTGCCTGTGCGGTAAGTACAAGCGCCTGAAGCACCGTGGTGTCATCTGCGAAAAATGCGGTGTTGAAGTAGCACTGGCCAAGGTTCGTCGCGAGCGCATGGCTCACATCGAGCTGGCTTCGCCGGTTGCTCACATCTGGTTCCTGAAATCGCTGCCGTCCCGTATCGGTTTGCTGATGGACATGACCCTGCGTGATATCGAACGTGTTCTCTACTTCGAGAGCTATGTCGTTATCGATCCAGGCATGACTACCCTTGAAAAAGGTCAGCTGCTGAACGACGAGCAATACTTCGAAGCCCTCGAAGAGTTCGGTGATGACTTCGACGCCCGCATGGGTGCCGAGGCTGTCCGCGAACTGCTGCACGCTATTGATCTGGAGCACGAAATTGGCCGTCTGCGTGAAGAAATTCCGCAAACCAATTCCGAAACCAAAATCAAGAAGCTGTCCAAGCGTCTGAAATTGATGGAAGCCTTCCAGGGTTCCGGCAACCTCCCTGAGTGGATGGTGCTGACCGTTCTGCCGGTTCTACCGCCAGATCTGCGTCCTCTGGTTCCGCTTGACGGTGGCCGTTTCGCGACGTCCGACCTCAACGATCTGTATCGTCGAGTGATCAACCGTAACAACCGTCTGAAGCGTCTGCTGGATCTGTCTGCTCCCGACATCATCGTGCGCAACGAAAAGCGCATGCTGCAGGAAGCGGTCGATGCGCTGCTCGACAACGGTCGTCGCGGTCGTGCGATCACGGGTTCGAACAAGCGTCCTCTGAAGTCCCTGGCTGACATGATCAAGGGTAAGCAGGGTCGTTTCCGTCAGAACTTGCTCGGTAAGCGCGTTGACTACTCGGGCCGTTCGGTAATTACCGTAGGTCCGACCCTGCGTCTGCACCAGTGCGGTCTGCCGAAAAAAATGGCTCTCGAGCTGTTCAAGCCGTTCATCTTCGGCAAGCTGGAAATGCGTGGCCTGGCCACGACTATCAAAGCTGCCAAGAAGATGGTCGAGCGCGAGCTGCCAGAGGTCTGGGACGTTCTTGCTGAAGTAATTCGCGAACACCCGGTGCTTCTGAACCGCGCGCCAACGCTTCACCGTCTGGGCATCCAGGCGTTTGAACCAGTACTGATCGAAGGTAAGGCTATTCAGCTGCACCCGCTGGTCTGTGCTGCGTACAACGCCGACTTCGACGGCGACCAGATGGCCGTTCACGTACCTTTGACGCTGGAAGCCCAGCTCGAAGCGCGTGCACTGATGATGTCGACCAACAACATTCTGTCGCCAGCCAACGGTGAGCCAATCATCGTCCCTTCGCAGGACGTTGTACTGGGTCTGTATTACATGACTCGTGAAGCGATCAACGCCAAGGGCGAAGGTCGTGTGTTTGCGGACCTGCAGGAAGTCGACCGCGTATTCCGCGCCGGCGAAGCGGCTCTGCATGCCAAGGTCAAGGTTCGTATCCACGAAACGGTCAACGACCGTGACGGTGGCAGCGTCAAGAACACCCGTATCGTCGACACCACTGTCGGCCGTGCGCTGCTGTTCCAGGTGGTTCCGGCCGGCCTGTCCTACGACGTCGTCAACCAGCCTATGAAGAAGAAGGCGATCTCCAAGCTGATCAACCAGTGCTACCGCGTGGTTGGTTTGAAAGAGACCGTGATCTTCGCTGACCAGTTGATGTACACCGGTTTTGCCTACTCGACCATTTCGGGTGTTTCCATCGGCGTTAACGACTTCGTTATCCCGGATGAAAAAGCTCGCATCATCGACGCGGCCACCGAAGAAGTTAAAGAGATCGAAAGTCAGTACGCCTCCGGCCTGGTAACCCAGGGCGAGAAGTACAACAAGGTGATCGACCTCTGGTCCAAGGCCAACGACGAAGTGTCCAAGGCAATGATGTCGAACCTCTCGAAAGAGAAGGTCATCGATCGTCATGGCGTCGAAGTTGACCAGGAATCCTTCAACTCGATGTACATGATGGCTGACTCCGGTGCGCGTGGTTCTGCTGCCCAGATTCGTCAGTTGGCTGGTATGCGTGGTCTGATGGCCAAGCCTGACGGCTCCATCATCGAAACGCCGATTACTGCGAACTTCCGTGAAGGTTTGAGCGTACTTCAGTACTTCATCTCCACTCACGGTGCTCGTAAGGGTCTTGCGGATACCGCACTGAAAACCGCTAACTCCGGTTATCTGACTCGCCGTCTGGTAGACGTTGCTCAGGATCTGGTCGTTACCGAGGTGGATTGCGGTACCGAGCACGGTCTGCTGATGACGCCGCACATTGAAGGCGGTGACGTTGTAGAGCCGCTGGGTGAGCGCGTACTGGGTCGGGTTATCGCCCGTGACGTGTTCAAGCCGGGCACAGAAGACGTCATCGTTCCTGCTGGTACACTGGTAGACGAGAAGTGGGTCGAGTTCATCGAGCTGAACAGCATCGACGAAGTGATCGTTCGCTCGCCAATCAGCTGTGAAACGCGCTACGGCATCTGTGCCAAGTGCTACGGTCGCGACCTGGCTCGCGGTCACCAGGTTAACATCGGTGAAGCTGTCGGCGTAATCGCTGCACAGTCGATCGGTGAGCCGGGTACCCAGCTGACAATGCGTACGTTCCACATTGGTGGTGCGGCAAGCCGGACCTCGGCAGCCGACAGCGTTCAGGTGAAGAATGGCGGTACTGTCCGTCTTCACAACCTGAAGCACGTTGAGCGTGTTGACGGTCACCTGGTTGCGGTATCCCGCTCTGGTGAACTCGCCATCGCTGATGACTTCGGTCGCGAGCGTGAGCGTTACAAGCTGCCATACGGTGCAGTGATTTCGGTGAAGGAAGGCGACAAGGTCGACGCTGGTTCGATCGCGGCCAAGTGGGATCCGCACACTCACCCAATCGTTACCGAGATGAAAGGTACTGTAACCTACGTCGGCATGGAAGAAGGCATCACGATCAAGCGTCAGACAGACGAATTGACCGGTATGACCAACATTGAAGTGCTTGACGCCAAAGACCGTCCGGCTGCCGGCAAGGACATCCGTCCTGCTGTGAAGATGGTCGGTCTGGATGGCAAGGATCTGCTGTTGCCGGGTACTGACGTACCTGCTCAGTACTTCCTGCCGGCAAACGCCCTGGTCGGTGTGGCTGACGGTGCGCAGATCGCGATCGGTGATGTTATCGCACGTATTCCGCAGGAAACTTCGAAGACTCGTGACATCACCGGTGGTCTGCCGCGTGTTGCCGACCTGTTCGAAGCCCGTCGTCCGAAAGAGGCGTCGATCCTTGCAGAAGTCAGCGGTACCATCGCATTCGGTAAAGAGACCAAGGGCAAGCGCCGTCTGGTCATTACCCCGAACGACGGTAGCGATCCGTACGAAGAGCTGATTCCGAAGTGGCGTCACCTGAACGTCTTCGAAGGCGAACAAGTGAACCGCGGCGAAGTTATCTCCGACGGTCCTAGCGATCCACACGACATCCTGCGTCTGCTGGGTGTGAGTGCGCTGGCCAAGTACATCGTCAACGAGATTCAGGATGTATACCGCCTGCAAGGTGTGAAGATCAACGACAAGCACATCGAGACGATTCTGCGTCAGATGTTGCGCAAGGTTGAAATTGCCGAGTCTGGCGATTCCAGTTTCATCAAGGGCGACCAGATGGAATTGACTCACGTACTGGTAGAAAACGAGCGTCTGAGCACGGAAGACAAGTTTGTCTCCAAGTTCACTCGCGTGTTGCTGGGTATCACCAAGGCATCGCTGTCCACCGAGTCGTTCATCTCCGCGGCCTCCTTCCAGGAGACAACCCGCGTGCTGACCGAGGCGGCTGTGACTGGCAAGCGCGATTATCTGCGCGGCCTGAAGGAAAACGTGGTTGTGGGTCGTCTGATCCCGGCCGGTACCGGTCTGGCTTATCACAGCGAGCGCAAGCGTCGTCGTGAAATGGACAAACCGACCCGTGTCAGCGCGAGCGAAGTAGAAGCCGCTCTGACTGAAGCGTTGAACTCCAGCGGTAATTGAGACTAAAGCCTCGGCATTTTCATCTGGCAGACAGCACGTTTTCGTGTTGTTTGCCTCTTGAGGATGTCGGGGTTTTGTCTTGACTGGGGGCGGGATCCTCTTTAGACTCTTGTACCCCTAAATTTGGCTGGGCTTGTGCCCTGTCATTTGCTTTTCTTGTAAGACAATAGCGTCGCAAGACAACAGTGGAGCTAGTAGATGGCAACTATCAACCAGCTGGTACGTCAGCCGCGTAAGCGTATCGTCGAGAAATCCGACGTGCCTGCGCTGCAGAACTGCCCGCAACGTCGCGGTGTGTGCACTCGTGTGTATACCACCACGCCGAAAAAACCTAACTCGGCATTGCGTAAAGTCTGCCGTGTGCGCCTGACCAACGGTTTCGAGGTTTCCTCGTACATCGGTGGTGAAGGTCACAACCTGCAAGAGCACAGCGTGGTACTGATCCGTGGCGGTCGTGTAAAAGACTTGCCAGGTGTTCGTTATCACACCGTTCGTGGTTCTCTGGATACTTCCGGCGTTAAAGGCCGTAACCAGGGTCGCTCGAAATACGGTACCAAGAAGCCTAAGTAGTTTTTGGCTTCTGTGTGAAATTGCAGATTTCTATTTTTCTGAGTCGATAAGAGTAAGGTCGGGCGCATCCCTTGCAGGATGGTGGTCCCGAGCTAACCTGAAGACCGTTTGAGGGCTTATCCATGCCAAGAAGACGCGTAGCAGCCAAGCGCGAAGTGCTTGACGATCCAAAATACGGCAGCCAGATCCTGGCCAAGTTCATGAACCACGTTATGGAAAGCGGCAAGAAAGCCGTTGCCGAGCGTATCGTTTATGGCGCGCTGGAAAAGGTTAAAGAACGCAAGAACAGCGACCCCCTGGAAATCTTCGAGAAAGCTCTCGACGCCATCGCTCCGCTGGTCGAAGTAAAGTCGCGCCGTGTAGGCGGTGCTACTTACCAGGTTCCTGTCGAAGTTCGTCCGTCCCGTCGTAATGCTCTGGCAATGCGTTGGCTGGTAGACTTCGCGCGCAAGCGCGGTGAGAAGTCAATGGCGCTGCGTTTGGCTGGCGAACTGCTGGACGCCGCCGAAGGTAAAGGTGCTGCGGTCAAGAAGCGTGAAGACGTGCACCGTATGGCTGAGGCCAACAAGGCTTTCTCGCACTACCGCTTCTAATTTCAGCGTCACTAATTTTGCGAGGGCTTTATGGCTCGTACTACTCCGATTGGCCGCTACCGTAACATTGGTATCGTTGCTCACGTGGATGCTGGTAAAACCACCACCACCGAGCGCGTCCTTTTTTACACCGGCAAAAGCCACAAAATGGGCGAGGTGCATGACGGCGCCGCGACCACGGACTGGATGGTTCAGGAGCAGGAGCGTGGTATTACCATTACTTCTGCTGCTATTACTGCCTTCTGGCAGGGTTCCGAGAAGCAACACAAAGACCAATACCGTTTCAACGTTATTGACACCCCGGGCCACGTTGACTTCACCATTGAAGTTGAGCGTTCCCTGCGTGTACTCGACGGCGCGGTCGTTGTGTTCTGTGGCACTTCCGGCGTAGAACCGCAGTCCGAAACCGTATGGCGTCAGGCCAACAAGTACGGTGTTCCACGTATCGTTTACGTGAACAAGATGGACCGTGCTGGTGCAAACTTTCTGCGCGTAATCGCTCAGATCAAGCAGCGTCTGGGCCACACCCCGGTGCCGATCCAGTTGGCCATTGGTGCCGAAGACAACTTCCAGGGTCAGATCGATCTGATGTCCATGGAAGCTGTTTACTGGAACGATGCCGACAAGGGTATGGTTCCACGTCGTGAGCCTATCCCTGCTGAACTGCAGGAGCTGGCTGACGAGTGGCGCAGCAACATGGTTGAGGCTGCTGCCGAAGCCAGTGAAGAGCTGATGAACAAGTACCTCGAAGGTGAAGAGCTCACCAACGAGGAAATCAAGGCCGCTCTGCGTCAGCGTACTATCGCTGGTGAGATCGTTCTTGCTGTTTGCGGTTCTTCCTTCAAGAACAAGGGTGTTCCCCTGGTTCTCGACGCCGTGATCGACTACCTGCCGGCTCCTACCGACATTCCAGCTATCAAGGGTTCCGATCCTGATAACGAAGAAGTCCTGATGGAGCGTCATGCAGACGACAACGAGCCGTTCTCGGCTTTGGCGTTCAAGATCGCTACCGACCCATTCGTGGGTACCTTGACTTTCGTCCGCGTTTACTCGGGCGTGTTGGCATCCGGCGACGGCGTGATCAACTCGGTGAAAGGCAAGAAAGAGCGTGTGGGTCGTATGGTGCAAATGCACGCAAACGCCCGCGAAGAAATCAAGGAAGTTCGCGCTGGTGACATCGCGGCCTTGATCGGCATGAAGGACGTCACCACTGGTGAAACCTTGTGCAACGCTGACAAGCCAATCATCCTGGTTCGCATGGACTTCCCGGAGCCGGTTATTTCGGTTGCCGTTGAGCCAAAAACCAAGGATGACCAGGAAAAAATGGGTATCGCTCTGGGCAAACTTGCTCAGGAAGACCCTTCTTTCCGCGTCAAGACTGATGAAGAGACTGGTCAAACGATCATCTCTGGCATGGGCGAGCTGCACCTGGACATCCTGGTTGACCGGATGCGCCGTGAGTTCAACGTCGAAGCCAACATCGGCAAGCCTCAGGTTTCCTATCGTGAGCGCATCACGAAGAATTGTGAAATCGAAGGCAAGTTCGTTCGTCAATCCGGCGGTCGTGGCCAGTTCGGTCACTGCTGGATCCGTTTTGCACCTGCTGACGAAGGTCAGGAAGGTCTGCAATTCGTAAACGAAGTGGTAGGTGGTGTTGTTCCCAAGGAATACATCCCGGCTATCCAGAAGGGTATCGAAGAGCAGATGAAGAACGGCGTTGTTGCCGGCTATCCGCTGATCGGCCTGAAGGCTACCGTGTTTGATGGTTCCTACCATGACGTCGACTCGAACGAGATGGCGTTTAAGGTGGCTGCTTCCATGGCGACCAAGCAACTGGCCCAGAAGGGCGGTGGTGAGTTGCTTGAGCCGATCATGGCGGTAGAGGTTGTTACGCCTGAAGACTATATGGGTGACGTGATGGGCGACCTTAACCGTCGTCGCGGCATGATCCTGGGTATGGAAGATACGGTGTCCGGCAAAGTAATTCGTGCCGAGGTTCCGTTGGGTGAGATGTTCGGTTATGCGACCGACGTTCGCTCCATGTCCCAAGGTCGCGCAAGCTACTCTATGGAATTCAAAAAATACAATACAGCTCCGTCGCACATCGTCGAAACTGTAACCAAAAAACAAGGCTGATTCAGCGCCTTTAGGCTAGGAGTTATTTGTCGTGGCTAAAGAAAAATTTGATCGTTCCCTCCCGCACGTCAACGTTGGCACCATTGGTCACGTTGACCACGGTAAAACCACGCTGACCGCTGCTCTGACTCGCGTCTGCTCCGAAGTTTTCGGTTCGGCTCGTGTTGACTTCGACAAGATCGACAGCGCACCGGAAGAAAAAGCTCGTGGTATCACCATCAATACTGCGCACGTTGAATACAACTCGCTGACCCGTCACTACGCTCACGTTGACTGCCCAGGTCACGCTGACTACGTGAAGAACATGATCACCGGTGCTGCCCAGATGGACGGCGCTATCCTGGTTTGTTCGGCTGCTGATGGTCCGATGCCACAAACTCGTGAGCACATCCTGCTGTCCCGTCAGGTAGGCGTTCCGTACATCGTGGTCTTCCTGAACAAGGCTGACCTGGTAGACGACGCTGAGCTGCTGGAACTGGTTGAGATGGAAGTGCGCGATCTGCTGAGCACTTACGATTTCCCGGGCGACGACACTCCGATCATCATCGGTTCTGCTCGTATGGCTCTGGAAGGCAAAGACGACAACGAAATGGGCACCACTGCCGTTCGTAAACTGGTTGAAACACTGGACAGCTACATCCCAGAGCCAGTTCGTCTGACCGACAAGCCATTCCTGATGCCAATCGAAGACGTGTTCTCGATCTCCGGTCGCGGTACTGTTGTGACCGGTCGTGTTGAGCGCGGTATCGTCAAGGTTCAGGATCCACTGGAAATCGTTGGTCTGCGTGACACTACCGTTACCACCTGCACCGGTGTTGAAATGTTCCGCAAACTGCTCGACGAAGGTCGTGCTGGCGAGAACTGCGGCGTTCTGCTGCGTGGTACCAAGCGTGACGACGTTGAGCGTGGCCAGGTTCTGGTCAAGCCAGGCACCGTCAAGCCGCACACTCAGTTCGAAGCTGAAATCTACGTTCTGAGCAAAGAAGAAGGCGGTCGTCACACTCCGTTCTTCAAAGGCTACCGTCCACAGTTCTACTTCCGTACTACCGACGTAACTGGTAGCTGCGAACTGCCGGAAGGCGTAGAAATGGTTATGCCAGGTGATAACGTTAAAGTTTCCGTTACCCTGATCAAGCCAATCGCAATGGAAGACGGTCTGCGTTTCGCAATCCGTGAAGGCGGTCGTACCGTCGGCGCTGGCGTCGTGGCCAAAATCATCGCGTAAGCGTTGATTCCCCAAAAGAGCCCCCGCAACGCGGGGGCTTTTTTATTGGGTTGACACCTAGTGAGGTCGTCTATAGAATTGCGCCTCCTTTTAACGGGCGTATTGCGCTCGGTGGGAACAGCAATCTGGAGTCTGAATCCAATGCAAAACCAGCAAATCCGTATCAGGTTGAAGGCTTTTGACCATCGCCTGATCGACCAATCAACCCAGGAAATCGTGGAAACCGCGAAACGTACTGGTGCACAGGTGCGTGGTCCGATTCCACTGCCGACTCGTAAAGAGCGGTTCACCGTTCTGGTTTCTCCGCACGTCAACAAAGACGCGCGCGACCAGTATGAGATCCGTACTCACAAGCGTGTTCTGGACATTGTTCAGCCAACGGAAAAAACCGTTGATGCGCTTATGAAGCTTGATCTTGCGGCCGGTGTGGAAGTTCAGATCAGCCTCGGCTAAGACTTGGGTCTTAGTCGTGTAACGCTCTGAAATGGGCGGCCATAGCGGGTGAAAGCCCCGTACACTCATGAGGTTTACAACATGACTATTGGTGTAGTCGGTCGTAAATGCGGTATGACCCGTATTTTCACCGAAGAAGGTGTCTCCATTCCGGTCACGGTCATTGAGATCGAGCCGAATCGCGTCACTCAGTTCAAAACCGAAGAAACCGATGGCTATCGTGCAGTGCAAGTCACTGTCGGCGAGCGTCGTGCTTCGCGTGTTACAGCCGCTCAGGCTGGCCACTTCGCTAAGGCGAACGTTGCCGCCGGTCGTACCGTCATGGAATTCCGTCTTGAAGAGGGCGACTACCAGGCTGGCGATCAGATCAACGCTGAAATCTTCGCCGCTGGTCAACTGGTTGATGTAACCGGTCAGTCCAAGGGTAAAGGCTTCCAGGGTACGATCAAGCGTTGGAATTTCCGTGGTCAAGACAATACCCACGGTAACTCCGTCTCCCACCGCGTCCCAGGCTCTATCGGCCAGTGCCAGACTCCTGGTCGTGTATTCAAGGGCAAAAAAATGTCCGGTCATATGGGCGCTGAGCGCGTGACCGTGCAGTCCCTGGAAGTAGTGCGCGTGTACGCTGAACGCAATCTGTTGTTGGTCAAGGGTGCTGTTCCTGGCGCTACTGGCGGCAACCTGGTTGTACGTCCGGCAGCCAAGGCTCGCGGTTAAGGGGAAGCTGACATGCAATTAAATGTAAATGACGCTCAGGCAATCGAAGTTTCCGAACTGACATTTGGCGGCGAATTCAACGAGACGCTGGTTCACCAGGCGGTCGTGGCCTACATGGCTGGCGGTCGTCAGGGCAGCAAGCAGCAAAAGACCCGTTCCGACGTTCGTGGTGGCGGTAAGCGCCCTTGGCGTCAGAAAGGCACTGGCCGTGCTCGTGCCGGTACTATCCGTAGCCCAATCTGGCGTGGCGGCGGTACCACTTTCGCAGCTCGTCCTCAGGATCACACTCAGAAGCTCAACAAGAAGATGTATCGCGCTGCTTTGCGCTCCATCCTTGCTGAACTGGTTCGTACTGATCGTCTGGTCGTGGTTCAGGACTTCGCTGTTGAAGCACCGAAAACCAAAGATCTGCTGAACAAGCTGACTGGCATGGGCCTGACTGACGTCCTGATCGTGTCTGACGCTGTTGACCAGAATCTGTACCTGGCTGCTCGTAACCTGCCACACGTTGATGTACGTGATGTTCAAGGTTCCGATCCAGTTAGTCTGATCGCATACGACAAGGTGTTGATCACCGTGTCGGCCGTGAAGAAATTCGAGGAGCTGCTGGGATGAACCAGGAACGCGTATTTAAAGTTCTGCTTGGCCCGCACGTTTCCGAAAAGGCTACGGTTCTTGCAGACAAAAAAGGTCAGTTCGTTTTCAAGGTTGCTACTGACGCAACCAAGCTGGAAATCAAGAAGGCCGTCGAAAGCCTGTTCAGCGTGAAAGTAGAGCGTGTTACTACCCTGAACGTTCTGGGTAAGAGCAAGCGCACTGCTCGCGGTCTGGGCAAGCGTAATGACTGGAAGAAGGCAGTTATCTCCCTTCAGCCAGGCCAAGATCTCGATTTCAGCAGCAGTGCTGAGTAAGGAAGGGGTGCATCATGGCAATCGTTAAATGCAAACCGACTTCCCCTGGCCGCCGTTTTGTGGTCAAGGTGGTCAACCAGGAGCTGCATAAAGGCGCTCCTCACGCACCGCTGCTCGAGAAAAAATCGAAGTCTGGTGGTCGTAACAACAATGGTCGTATTACTACCCGTCATATCGGTGGTGGCCATAAGCAGCATTATCGTTTGGTCGACTTCCGTCGCAACGACAAGGATGGCATCGCTGCCACCGTCGAGCGTATCGAATACGATCCAAACCGTACTGCTCACATTGCTCTGCTGCTTTACGCAGACGGCGAGCGCCGCTACATCATCGCCCCTAAAGGCGTGAGTGCTGGCGACCAGCTGATTGCAGGTGCTCTGTCACCAATCAAGCCGGGCAACGCTCTTCAACTGCGCAACATTCCAGTTGGTAGCACCGTACACGGCATCGAACTGAAGCCAGGTAAAGGCGCACAGATCGCTCGTTCCGCTGGTGCCTCGGCACAGCTGATCGCTCGTGAAGGCGTGTACGTAACCCTGCGTCTTCGCTCCGGTGAAATGCGTAAAGTACTGTCTGAGTGCCGTGCAACGCTGGGCGAAGTCTCGAATTCCGAGCACAGCCTTCGTTCGCTGGGTAAAGCGGGTGCCAAACGCTGGCGTGGCGTTCGCCCAACCGTTCGTGGTGTTGCCATGAACCCGGTTGACCACCCACATGGTGGTGGTGAAGGTCGTACCTCTGGTGGTCGTCATCCGGTATCGCCGTGGGGCTTCCCGACTAAGGGCGCGAAGACTCGTGGTAATAAGCGTACCGACAAAATGATCGTCCGTCGTCGCAACTAAATAGAGGGATACGACAGTGCCACGTTCTCTGAAAAAAGGTCCTTTTATTGATCTTCACCTACAGAAGAAGATCGAAGTGGCGGCGGAAAAGAACGATCGCAAACCAGTTAAAACCTGGTCGCGTCGTTCGATGATCCTGCCACAAATGGTCGGTCTGACCATTGCACTGCATAACGGTCGTCAACATGTTCCAGTTCTCGTGAACGAAGACATGGTCGGCCATAAACTAGGCGAGTTTGCCGGTACCCGCACATATCGTGGGCACGTGGCAGACAAGAAAGCCAAGCGTTAAGGGGTAAGGAACGATGGAAGTAGCCGCTAAGTTGTCGGGCGCTCGAATCTCCGCCCAGAAAGCCCGCTTGGTCGCCGACCAGATCCGCGGGAAGAAGGTGGGCGAAGCGCTCAACCTGTTGGCTTTCAGCAGTAAGAAAGCCGCCGAGATCCTGAAGAAAGTGCTGGAGTCGGCTGTAGCCAACGCCGAGCATAACGAAGGCGCAGACGTTGATGACCTTAAGGTCTCCACCGTTTTCGTCAACGAAGGGCGTTCGCTGAAGCGCATCATGCCACGTGCTAAAGGCCGTGCTGATCGCATCGTCAAGCGGTCTTGCCATATCACTGTCAAGGTTGCTGACAAGTAACGGAGTCGAAGAGATGGGTCAGAAAGTACATCCCATTGGCATTCGCCTGGGAATCGTCAAGGAGCACACCTCCGTCTGGTACGCAGACGGTCGGACTTATGCGGACTATTTGTTCGCTGATCTGAAAGTGCGTGAGTACCTCCAAGACAAATTAAAAAGCGCGTCCGTCAGCCGTATCGATATCCATCGTCCGGCTCAGACAGCACGTATCACCATCCACACCGCTCGTCCAGGTATCGTTATCGGGAAGAAAGGTGAAGATGTTGAGAAACTGCGTCAGGACCTGACCAAGCAAATGGGTGTGCCTGTGCACATCAATATCGAAGAGATCCGTAAGCCGGAGCTCGACGGTATGCTGGTTGCGCAGAGCGTAGCTCAGCAGCTGGAGCGTCGTGTAATGTTCCGTCGCGCTATGAAGCGCGCTGTTCAGAACGCCATGCGCATTGGTGCCAAAGGCATCAAAATCCAAGTGAGCGGTCGTCTCGGCGGTGCTGAAATCGCACGTACTGAATGGTATCGCGAAGGTCGTGTGCCACTGCACACCCTGCGTGCCGACATCGACTATGCCAACTACGAAGCTCACACCACTTACGGTGTGATCGGTGTAAAGGTTTGGATCTTCAAAGGCGAAGTAATTGGTGGTCGCCAAGAAGAACTGAAACCACAAGCACCAGCGCCTCGTAAAAAAGCTGCTAAGTAAGGGGTACGCCAAATGTTGCAACCAAAGCGTACGAAGTTCCGCAAGCAGATGACCGGCCACAACCGTGGTCTGGCACTGCGCGGTAGCAAAGTCAGCTTCGGCGAGTTCGCGCTGAAGTCTGTTGCTCGTGGTCGTCTCACCGCTCGTCAGATCGAGTCAGCGCGTCGTGCTCTGACCCGTCACGTTAAACGTGGCGGCAAGATCTGGATCCGTGTGTTCCCGGACAAGCCTGTTACCAAAAAGCCACTCGAAGTTCGGATGGGTAAAGGTAAGGGTAACGTGGAGTACTGGGTTGCCCAGATTCAGCCAGGCAAAGTCCTGTATGAAATCGAGGGTGTTACTGAAGAGCTGGCGCGTGAGGCTTTCGCCCTGGCTGCTGCAAAGCTGCCGCTCGCCACCTCCTTTGTTAAGCGGACGGTGATGTGATGAAAGCGAATGAACTTCGTGAAAAATCAGCACAGCAGCTGAACGAGCAACTGCTCGGCCTGCTGCGCGACCAGTTCAATCTGCGTATGCAGAAAGCAACTGGCCAGTTGGGGCAGTCTCATCTGCTCTCGCAAGTTAAGCGTGACATCGCTCGCGTGAAAACTGTGCTCAACCAGCAGGCAGGTAAGTAATCATGGCTGAAGCCGAAAAAACTGTCCGTACGCTGACTGGCCGTGTTGTCAGCGACAAGATGGACAAGACCATCACCGTTCTGATCGAGCGTCGCGTAAAGCACCCGATCTACGGTAAATACGTTAAGCGTTCGACTAAGCTGCACGCGCACGACGAAACCAACCAATGCCATATCGGCGACAAGGTCACGATTCGTGAAACTCGTCCGGTAGCCAAGACCAAGTCTTGGGCGTTGGTTGATATCCTCGAACGCGCTGTGGAAGTCTAAGGGCTAGGGGTCGGAGAAATTATATGATTCAGACTCAATCCATGCTCGATGTGGCCGATAACAGCGGCGCACGCCGCGTTATGTGCATCAAGGTGCTGGGTGGCTCCCATCGTCGTTACGCTGGTATCGGTGACATCATCAAAGTGACCGTCAAGGAAGCAATTCCGCGCGGTAAGGTGAAAAAAGGCCAGGTGATGACTGCAGTTGTAGTCCGCACTCGCCACGGTGTTCGTCGTGCAGACGGCTCCATCATCCGCTTTGACGGCAACGCTGCTGTTCTGTTGAACAACAAGCAAGAGCCGATCGGTACCCGTATCTTTGGGCCAGTGACCCGGGAACTTCGTACTGAGAAGTTCATGAAGATCGTCTCGCTCGCCCCTGAAGTGCTTTAAGGAGATCCGACATGCAAAAGATTCGTCGTGACGACGAGATCATCGTGATCGCCGGCAAAGACAAAGGTAAGCGCGGTAAGGTGCTCAAGGTTCTCGCTGACGACCGTCTGGTCGTTGGTGGGATCAACCTGGTGAAGCGTCATACCAAACCAAACCCGATGTCGGGCGTACAGGGCGGTATCGTCGAGAAAGAAGCGCCACTGCACGCTTCCAATGTCGCCATTTTCAACGGCGCAACCAACAAGGCTGACCGCGTTGGTTTCAAAGTTGAAGACGGCAAGAAAATTCGTGTCTTCAAGTCGACCCAAAAAGCGGTTGATGCTTGAACACTGCTAGGTAGAAGACCATGGCACGACTAAAAGAGATTTACCGGAAGGAAATCGCTCCGAAACTTAAGGAAGAACTTAAGCTTTCGAACGTGATGGAAGTTCCGCGCGTTACCAAAATCACCCTGAACATGGGTCTGGGCGAAGCGATCGGCGACAAAAAAGTCATCGAGCACGCTGTTGCTGACCTGGAAAAGATCACCGGTCAAAAAGTCGTTGTGACTTACGCTCGGAAATCCATCGCTGGCTTTAAAGTCCGCGAAGGTTGGCCGATCGGCGTCAAAGTGACTCTGCGCCGCGATCGTATGTATGAATTCCTGGATCGTCTGCTGTCGATCTCCCTGCCTCGGGTTCGCGACTTCCGCGGCCTGAATGCCAAGTCCTTCGATGGTCGTGGTAACTACAGCATGGGCGTGAAAGAGCAGATCATTTTCCCGGAAATCGACTACGACAAGATCGATGCTCTCCGCGGTCTGGACATTACCCTGACCACCACTGCCAAGAACGATGACGAAGGCCGCGCATTGCTGCGTGCTTTCAAATTCCCGTTCCGCAACTGATTGGAGTAGGAAAATGGCCAAGAAGAGCATGAAAAACCGTGAGCTGAAGCGTCAGCTCACCGTTGCCAAGTACGCCAAGAAGCGTGCAGAGCTGAAAGCTATCATCGTTGATCTGAACGCAAGTCCAGAAGCACGTTGGGAAGCGACCGTAGCCCTGCAGAAGCAACCACGTGACGCAAGCGCTGCGCGCATGCGTAACCGTTGCCGCATCACTGGTCGTCCACACGGCGTCTACCGCAAGTTCGGCCTCGGCCGTAACAAGCTGCGTGAAGCAGCAATGCGTGGCGACGTTCCAGGTCTGGTTAAAGCCAGCTGGTAAGGCGACACCTCTCGCGCCCTCCCGCCGGCTACGCAAGTCACCGGTCGGGACGGTGCCTGAATTTGAATCAAGCCCCTTTTGGGGCTTGATTCATTTCCGGGGTAGGACTAGAATTGTCGGCTCGCCTGAGCCCGTGTTTTTACTTGCCCGGAAGTTCTCGGCGATCAAGCTGTAGCCGCAAGGCTAATTATTTTGTTTTAGGAGCGTCTAGCCCATGAGTATGCAGGACCCGTTAGCGGACATGCTAACTCGTATCCGTAATGCCCAGATGGCTGAAAAGCCCGTCGTAAGCATGCCATCTTCCACGTTGAAGGTTGCTGTAGCAAAAGTCCTGAAGGACGAAGGCTATATTGCGGGTTATCAGATCAGCAGCGAAGTTAAATCCTCGCTGTCCATCGAGCTTAAGTACTTCGAAGGCCGTCCGGTCATCGAAGAGGTTAAGCGCGTCAGCCGCCCAGGCTTGCGTCAGTACAAGTCCTCCGATGATCTGCCGAAAGTTCGTGGCGGTCTTGGTGTGTCTATCGTCTCCACAAGTAAAGGTGTGATGACGGATCGTGCTGCGCGCGCTGCCGGTGTCGGTGGCGAAGTGCTTTGCACTGTGTTCTAAGGGGGGATAAGCATGTCACGCGTCGCTAAGAACCCCGTTAAGCTGCCATCCGGCGTCGAAGTCAAACTCGTCGGCCAGCTGCTTTCGGTGAAGGGTGCCAAGGGCACTCTAGAACTGAACATCCATTCGTCCGTTGAGATTGTTGAAGAAGCTGGTGAGCTGCGTTTCGCTGCTCGCAATGGCGATCAACAAACCCGCGCAATGGCAGGCACCACTCGTGCACTGGTAAACAACATGGTCCAAGGCGTGAGCCAAGGCTTCGAGCGCAAGCTCCAGCTGGTCGGTGTTGGTTACAAGGCGCAAGCAAAAGGCACGGTACTGAACCTTGCACTTGGCTTCTCGCACCCAGTGGACTACGAATTGCCGAATGGCATCACCGCTGAGACCCCCAGCCAGACCGATATCCTGATTCGCGGTATCGATAAGCAGTTGGTTGGTCAAGTGGCCGCTGAGATCCGCGACTTCCGCCGTCCTGAGCCTTACAAAGGCAAAGGTGTGCGTTACGCAGACGAAGTCGTCCGCCGTAAAGAAGCCAAGAAGAAGTAGGGCATAGCAAATGACCGTCAAAAAAGTTACCCGACTGCGTCGCGCTCGCAAAGCACGCCTGAAAATGCACGAGCTAGAAGTCGTGCGTCTCTGCGTGCACCGCTCTTCGCAGCACATTTATGCCCAGGTCATATCGGCCGACGGCAGCAAAGTCCTGGCAAGCGCCTCGACTTTGGACAATGAACTGCGTGATGGCGCCACTGGCAACATCGACGCGGCCACTAAGGTTGGCAAGCTGGTCGCCGAGCGCGCGAAAGCCGCGGGTGTATCGCAAGTCGCTTTCGACCGTTCTGGCTTCAAGTACCACGGCCGTGTCAAAGCGCTGGCTGATGCTGCTCGTGAAGGCGGGCTGGAGTTCTAAGTTATGTCAAATCACGACCAAAAACGCGACGAAGGCTACATCGAGAAGCTGGTTCAAGTTAACCGCGTGGCCAAAACCGTAAAAGGCGGCCGTATCTTCACTTTCACTGCGTTGACCGTAGTGGGTGATGGTAAAGGGCGCGTTGGCTTCGGTCGTGGCAAGTCACGTGAAGTGCCTGCTGCGATCCAGAAGGCGATGGAAGCTGCTCGTCGCAACATGATTCAGGTTGATCTGAACGGCACTACCCTGCAGTACGCAATGAAGTCTGCTCATGGCGCCTCGAAGGTGTACATGCAGCCTGCTTCTGAAGGTACCGGTATCATCGCTGGCGGCGCTATGCGCGCAGTGCTGGAAGTTGCTGGTGTCCAGAACGTATTGGCCAAGTGCTACGGTTCGACTAATCCGGTAAACGTGGTTCACGCCACTTTCAAGGGTTTGAAGGGCATGCAGTCTCCTGAGTCCATCGCTGCCAAACGTGGCAAGCGTGTTGAGGAGATCATCTGATCATGGCTACCGTTAAAGTAACGCTGATCAAAAGCATGACCGGCCGCATCCCTAATCACAGATTGTGCATTAAGGGTTTGGGTCTGCGTCGCATCGGTCACACTGTAGAAGTCCTGGATACTCCCGAAAATCGCGGGATGATCAACAAGGCTTACTACATGCTGCGAGTCGAGGGTTAATCGATGAAACTCAATGATCTGAGTCCAGCGCCGGGTTCCCGTCGCGAAAAGCATCGTCCGGGCCGTGGTATCGGTAGCGGTTTGGGCAAGACCGGTGGCCGTGGCCACAAAGGTCAAAGCTCCCGCTCCGGTGGCACTATTGCTCCGGGCTTTGAGGGCGGCCAACAGCCGCTGCATCGTCGCCTGCCAAAATTCGGTTTCGTTTCCCTGAAAGCCGTGGACCGCGCAGAAGTGCGTCTGTCCGAGCTGGCTAAAGTGGAAGGCGACATCGTAACTGTGCAGTCCCTGAAAGATGCCAACGTGATTAACCAGAACGTTCAGCGTGTGAAAATCATGCTGTCGGGCGAAGTTACTCGCGCTGTCACTATCAAGGGTATCGCCGCCACCAAAGGTGCGCGTGCGGCTATCGAAGCAGCTGGCGGCAAGTTCGAGGAATAAATGGCTAAGCAAGGTGCTCTCTCTGCGCTCGGCAAAGGCGGTATGTCTGAACTCTGGGCTCGTCTGCGTTTTCTGTTCCTGGCGATTATCGTCTACCGAATAGGCGCACACATCCCGGTTCCAGGTATTAACCCTGACCGACTCGCAGAACTGTTTCGACAGAATGAGGGGACCATTCTTAGCTTGTTCAACATGTTTTCCGGTGGCGCGCTGGAACGGATGAGCATCTTTGCGCTGGGGATCATGCCGTACATTTCGGCATCGATCATCATGCAGTTGATGACCGCCGTCAGCCCGCAACTGGAGCAGTTGAAGAAGGAAGGTGAAGCTGGCCGTCGCAAGATAAGCCAGTACACCCGCTATGGCACCGTTGTCCTGGCTCTTGTTCAAGCTATCGGCATGTCCGTTGGTCTGGCGAGTCAGGGAGTCGCGTTTTCTGGGGACCTGGGTTTCCACTTTGTCGCCGTAACTACCTTCGTGGCAGGTGCGATGTTCATGATGTGGCTGGGCGAGCAGATTACCGAGCGCGGTGTCGGCAACGGTATCTCGATGTTGATCTTCGCAGGTATCGTCGCTGGTCTTCCGAGAGCAATTGGGCAGTCTTTCGAGTCTGCGCGTCAGGGTGATATCAACATCTTCGCTCTGGTTGCTATCGGTTTGCTGGCGGTAGCGATCATCGGTTTCGTGGTGTTTATTGAGCGTGGTCAGCGTCGTATCGCTGTTCACTACGCCAAGCGTCAGCAGGGCCGCAAGGTCTTCGCTGCACAGACAAGCCACTTGCCGCTGAAAGTGAACATGGCTGGCGTTATTCCAGCCATTTTCGCGAGCAGCATTTTGCTGTTTCCGGCTTCGTTGGGGTCCTGGTTTGGTCAGTCTGAAGGTCTGGGCTGGTTGCAGGACATCTCGCAGTCGATCGCTCCTGGTCAGCCGTTGAATATTCTGCTGTTTAGTGCAGGGATTATTTTCTTCTGCTTCTTCTATACGGCGTTGATGTTCAATCCAAAAGACGTAGCGGAAAACCTGAAGAAGTCCGGTGCCTTTATTCCGGGTATTCGTCCAGGCGAGCAGTCGGCGCGCTATATTGATGGCGTTTTGACTCGCTTGACCATGTTCGGTGCTCTATATATGACGGCCGTGTGCCTGCTTCCCCAGTTTCTGGTGGTTGCGGCAAACGTACCGTTCTACCTTGGCGGGACCTCGTTGCTGATCGTGGTCGTGGTTGTGATGGACTTTATGTCGCAAGTGCAATCTCACCTCGTTTCGCACCAGTATGAATCCCTGATGAAGAAAGCCAACCTGAAGGGCTACGGTGGCAGCGGCGGTATGCTGCGCTGAAGCACCCCTAAGGTTCGAGGAGTTGGTGATGAAAGTTCGTGCATCGGTGAAAAAGCTGTGCCGTAACTGCAAGATTATTCGCCGCGAAGGTGTGGTTCGAGTAATTTGCAGCGCGGAACCACGTCATAAGCAGCGCCAAGGCTGATTGTGATTTGTGCTTAAGCCCAGCAGCTAGTGCGCTGCTGGGTTGATTATTTGTTACTACAGCGATATTATCTCGCGCCCTATTTCTTGGCTTCCGGGGCGTATGTAGCTGTCAATTGGAGTCCCACTGAATGGCCCGTATTGCAGGCGTTAACATTCCAGATAACAAGCATACTGTTATCTCGCTGACCTACATCTATGGTGTTGGTCGCACCACTGCACAGAAAATTTGTGCAACCACCGGTGTAAACCCGGCGGTGAAAATCAAAGATCTGAGCGACGAGCAGATTGAACAGCTGCGTGGCGAAGTGGCGAAGTTCACCACTGAAGGTGACCTGCGTCGCGAAATCAACATGAAAATCAAGCGCTTGATGGACCTGGGCTGCTACCGCGGTCTGCGTCATCGTCGTGGTCTTCCAGTACGCGGTCAGCGTACCAAGACCAACGCGCGTACTCGCAAAGGTCCGCGTAAGCCGATCCGCAAGTAATCGCACCAGCGCAACGACAGGAATTTAGTCATGGCAAAACCTGCTGCTCGTCCTCGTAAAAAAGTTAAAAAGACAGTGGTTGATGGCATCGCCCACATCCACGCGTCGTTTAACAACACAATCGTCACCATTACCGATCGTCAAGGTAACGCTCTTTCGTGGGCTACCTCCGGCGGTTCGGGTTTCCGTGGTTCGCGCAAGTCCACCCCGTTCGCTGCTCAAGTAGCTGCTGAGCGTGCTGGTCAAGCTGCGCTGGAGTACGGTCTGAAGAACCTCGACGTCAATGTCAAGGGTCCAGGCCCAGGTCGTGAATCCGCTGTCCGTGCATTGAACGGCTGTGGCTATAAGATCGCCAGCATCACCGACGTGACGCCAATCCCGCACAACGGGTGCCGTCCGCCGAAGAAGCGCCGCGTGTAATCCAGGAGACTGTAAGAAATGGCTCGTTACATTGGTCCAAAATGCAAACTTGCTCGTCGTGAAGGCACCGATCTCTTTCTGAAGAGCGGCGTTCGCGCTATCGAATCCAAGTGCAACATCGAAGCAGCTCCAGGTATCCACGGCCAACGCCGCGGTCGCCAGTCCGATTACGGTACTCAGCTGCGTGAAAAGCAAAAAGTCCGTCGTATCTACGGCGTTCTCGAGCGTCAGTTCAGCGGCTACTACAAAGAAGCCGCCGGCAAGAAAGGTGCAACAGGCGAGAACCTGCTGCAACTGCTCGAATGCCGTCTGGACAACGTTGTATACCGCATGGGCTTCGGCTCGACGCGTGCCGAATCCCGTCAATTGGTTTCGCACAAGTCGGTCAGCGTAAACGGCAAAACCGTTAACGTTCCTTCTTATCAGGTTCGTGCTGGCGACGTTGTTGCTATCCGCGAAAAAGCTAAGAATCAGCTGCGTATTGTCCAGGCTCTCGATCTGTGTGCCCAACGTGGCCGCGTAGAATGGGTAGAAGTAGACACTGAGAAGAAATCGGGCGTTTTCAAGAACGTTCCAGCTCGCAGTGATCTATCCGCCGACATCAACGAAAGCCTGATTGTCGAGCTCTACTCCAAGTAAGGGCTAGAAAATAGGTGCATCCATGCAGATTTCGGTAAATGAGTTCCTGACACCCCGCCATATTGATGTGCAGGTTGTCAGTCCAACCCGCGCCAAGATCACTCTCGAGCCTCTCGAGCGTGGTTTCGGATATACCCTGGGCAACGCGCTTCGCCGCATTTTGTTGTCCTCCATGCCCGGCTGTGCAGTAGTCGAGGCCGAGATTGACGGTGTACTCCATGAGTACAGCGCCATCGAAGGTGTACAGGAAGACGTCATTGAAATCCTGTTGAACCTTAAAGGTCTGGCTATCAAGCTGCACGGTCGAGACGAAGTTACGCTGACCTTGTCGAAGAAGGGTTCGGGGGTGGTTACCGCTGCCGATATTCAGCTGGATCATGATGTCGAGATCGTTAACCCCGATCACGTAATCGCTAACCTGGCGTCTAACGGCGTCTTGAACATGAAGCTCACCGTAGCTCGTGGTCGTGGTTATGAGCCGGCAGACTCGCGTCAAAGCGATGAAGACGAAAGCCGCAGCATTGGTCGCTTGCAGCTTGATTCTTCGTTCAGCCCGGTTCGCCGTATCGCATACGTGGTGGAAAACGCCCGTGTCGAGCAGCGTACTAACCTGGACAAGCTGGTTATTGATCTGGAAACCAACGGTACTCTGGACCCTGAAGAGGCTATCCGTCGCGCTGCAACCATCCTGCAACAGCAGCTGGCTGCGTTCGTGGACCTCAAAGGCGACAGCGAACCAGTGGTAATCGAACAGGAAGACGAGATCGATCCGATCCTGCTTCGTCCGGTTGACGATTTGGAACTGACCGTGCGTTCGGCCAACTGCCTTAAGGCGGAGAACATCTACTACATCGGCGATCTGATTCAGCGCACCGAAGTAGAGCTGTTGAAGACTCCGAACCTGGGCAAGAAATCCTTGACCGAGATCAAGGACGTTCTGGCTTCTCGTGGTCTCTCCCTCGGCATGCGCCTCGACAACTGGCCGCCGGCAAGTCTTAAGAAGGACGACAAGGCTACGGCCTGATCGTCGTAATCACCGAACGCGAGTTTGGTAAGGAATGAACCATGCGTCATCGTAAAAGTGGACGTCACCTGAGCCGTACCAGCTCTCACCGTAAAGCCATGTTTCAAAACATGGCGGTGTCGCTGTTCGAGCACGAGCTGATCAAAACTACCCTGCCGAAAGCCAAGGAACTGCGTCGCGTTGCCGAGCCGCTGATCACCCTGGCCAAGGAAGACAGCGTTGCTAACCGTCGTCTGGCTTTCGACCGTACTCGTTCGAAAGAAATCGTCGGCAAGCTGTTCAACGATCTGGGCAAGCGCTATGCAACCCGTCAGGGCGGCTACCTGCGTATCCTCAAGTGCGGTTTCCGCGCTGGCGACAACGCGCCAATGGCGTACGTCGAGTTGGTTGATCGTCCTGTCGGTGGTTCTGTAGAAGCCGCTGAATAAGACATCAGTTTGAACAAGAAACCGGGCCTTGCGCCCGGTTTTTTGTTGTCTGGGATTTAAAAAACCTATCGATAGTCATGGCTTAATGAATTCGACGCTGCAATAGTTTTCCACAATACTTCCTCTCAAGCCAATCAACCGGCTACACACACCAGAGGAAGACTTACATGAGTCAGAATACCCTTACGACCGCCAGCGGTGCACCAGTCGCCGACAATCAGAATTCTCGCTCGGCAGGCCCGCGTGGTCCTTTACTGCTCGATGATTTCCTCCTGATCGAAAAGCTCGCTCATTTCAACCGTGAAAATATTCCGGAGCGTCGTGTCCACGCCAAAGGATCGGGTGCTCATGGCACGTTCACCGTTACCCGTGATATCAGCCAATACAGCAGCGCCAAGCTGTTCGACACGGTCGGCAAGCAGACCCCGATTTTTCTGCGTTTCTCCACTGTAGGTGGTGAGCGTGGTTCGGCGGATACTGAACGGGATCCGCGCGGCTTTACAATCAAGTTTTACACCGAGGAAGGTAACTGGGACATCGTGGGTAACAACACGCCAGTGTTCTTTATCCGTGACCCTCTGAAATTTCCTGACTTCATCCACACGCAGAAACGTCTTCCGCAAACCAACCTGAAAAGCCCGCAAATGATGTGGGATTTCTGGTCGCATTCACCTGAAGCGCTGCACCAGGTCACTATTCTGTTCTCGGACCGAGGCATTCCGGACGGCTATCGTCACATGCACGGTTTTGGTAGCCATACGTACAGCCTTATCAGCGCAGCAGGTGAGCGTCATTGGGTAAAGTGGCACTACAAGACCCGGCAGGGCATCAAGAACCTCACGCCAGCCGAGGCTGCGCGCATTGCGGGTACTGATCCCGATTACGCCCAGCGCGATCTGTTCACTGCTATCGAGAGGGGTGACTTCCCCAAGTGGCAGGTCTGCATTCAGTTGATGAGCGAAGCCCAGGCTGCGAACCACCACGAGAACCCGTTCGACGTGACCAAGACCTGGTCGCAGAAGGAATATCCGCTGATTGAAGTAGGTGAACTGGAGCTGAACCGTAACCCGCTCAACTACTTTGCCGAGGTTGAGCAAGCAGCGTTTGGTCCCAGCAATATGGTGCCCGGGGTTGGCTTGTCACCGGACCGCATGCTGCAAGGGCGGGTGTTTGCTTACGCCGATGCACATCGCTATCGCGTAGGTACCAATCACCAGCAATTGCCGATCAATGCACCGAGAAACCCAGTGCATAGCTACCAGCGTGACGGGTCGATGGCCTTCGGTACCAATGGCGGGGCGGCTCCGAACTATGAGCCAAACAGCTATTCGGATGCGCCGAAGGAAGATCCCCGCTACGCAGAACCTGCGCTGGCTTTGAGTGGTGCCGCAGGTCGTCATGATCATCGCGTGGACGTCGATTACTACAGTCAGGCGGGCAAGTTGTTCAACCTGATGAGCGCTGATCAAAAAGCGCTGCTGATCAGTAACATTGCCGGCGCGATGGGGGGTGTTTCCAGTGACATCGTGCAGCGTCAGTTGCAGCATTTCTACAAGGCTGACCCGGCCTACGGGGAAGGCATTGCCAACGCTCTGGGTATAAAACTGGGCTGAGTCGAAGTGAGAAACAGAACCGCCCTCATTTGGGCGGTTTTTCGCTTCTTAACGGCGTAATTTCGCCACTTTTCGTCGGTTTATTGCGTTTTTCTCAGTGACCTTGCGCGGCGCTTGGGTCAAACTATCGGCTTTGAAGCAGGAGTCTGGTGCGATGCAAGGCCACCCCGAAGTAATCGATTATCTCAACACGTTGCTCACGGGCGAACTGGCGGCTCGTGAGCAATATTTCGTTCACTCACGCATGTACGAAGACTGGGGCTTTTCGAAGCTCTATGAGCGTATCAACCACGAGATGGAAGAAGAGGCACAACACGCTGATGCGCTGATGCGTCGTATCCTGATGCTTGAAGGCACGCCACGCATGCGTCCGGATGACTTGGATGTCGGCACCACAGTGCCTGAGATGCTCGCCAGCGATCTGCGTCTGGAATACAAGGTTCGTGCTGCGCTGTGCAAGGGCATCGAGCTTTGTGAGCTGCACGGTGACTACGTGACCCGTGAAATCCTGCGTGTGCAACTGGCCGATACGGAAGAAGACCACACTTATTGGCTTGAACAGCAGATGGGCTTGATCAAGTCCATTGGCCTGCAGAACTACCTGCAATCGCAGTTCTGATTCGATAGCCATAAAAAAGCTCCTGCACTTACGTGACAGGAGCTTTTTTATACCTGGGTCTGACCGAAGCCAGACCCGTTTTCGCAACGCCGGTTAAGCCCTGTCTCTGATCAACAGAGGCTTCAGGTAATGCCCGGTGTACGACTGCTCCATCTCGGCGACCTGTTCAGGTGTGCCGGTCGCAATGATCTGCCCGCCTCTTGAACCGCCTTCCGGCCCCAGGTCCACCAGCCAGTCCGCCGTCTTGATGACATCCAGGTTGTGCTCGATCACCACCACTGTGTTGCCGTGGTCGCGTAGGCGATGCAATACATCCAGCAACTGCTGAATATCCGCGAAGTGCAGGCCCGTGGTCGGCTCGTCGAGGATGTACAGCGTTTTGCCAGTGTCACGCTTGGACAGCTCACGCGACAGCTTGACCCGCTGCGCCTCGCCGCCTGACAGGGTTGTCGCCGATTGCCCCAGCTTGATATAGGAAAGTCCTACATCCATCAGGGTTTGCAGCTTGCGCGCCAGTGCAGGAACGGCGTCGAAGAACTCACGCGCTTCCTCGATGGTCATCTCCAGCACTTCGTGTACGTTCTTGCCTTTGTACTTGATCTCAAGCGTTTCGCGGTTGTAACGCTTGCTCTTACACACATCGCAGGGCACGTAGATGTCCGGCAGAAAGTGCATCTCAACCTTGATCAGCCCGTCGCCCTGGCACGCCTCGCAGCGTCCGCCCTTGACGTTGAACGAGAACCGTCCCGGACCGTAGCCCCGTGAACGCGATTCCGGTACACCGGCAAACAGTTCACGAATCGGCGTGAACAGTCCGGTATAGGTCGCTGGGTTGGAGCGCGGCGTACGACCAATAGGGCTCTGGTCAATGTCGACGACCTTGTCCAGATGCTGCAGGCCATTGATGCTGTCGTGGGCGGCCGCCTCAAGCGTCGTGGCACCGTTCAACGCCGTAGCGCTCAGCGGAAACAGTGTGTTGTTGATCAGCGTCGACTTGCCCGACCCGGAAACACCCGTCACGCAGGTCAGCAGACCAATCGGAATATCGAGATTGACGTTCTGCAGGTTGTTGCCACGCGCACCTTTGAGCGTCAGCGAGAGCTTTTTGTTACGCGGCGTTCGCTTGGCGGGTACAGCAATCTTCACACGGCCCGACAGGTACTTGCCGGTCAGTGAGTCGGGATGCGACATCACTTCGTCCGGCGTACCTTCGGCAACGATATGACCACCATGTACACCCGCGCCCGGGCCGATGTCGACCACATAGTCGGCCAGGCGAATCGCATCTTCATCGTGCTCGACCACAATCACGGTGTTGCCTATGTCGCGCAGGTGCTTGAGCGTGCCCAGCAAACGATCGTTATCGCGCTGGTGCAGGCCAATGGACGGCTCATCGAGGATGTACATCACCCCGACCAGGCCCGCACCGATCTGGCTGGCCAGGCGGATACGCTGAGCCTCACCGCCGGACAGGGTGTCCGCGCTGCGATCCAGTGTCAGGTAATCCAAGCCCACGTTGACCAGAAACTGCAGACGCTCACGGATTTCCTTGAGAATCTTGTCGGCAATTTCGCCGCGCCGTCCGGTCAGCTTGAGCGTTTCGAAGTAATGCGTGGCATCGCCAATCGGCAGATTGGTCACCGCAGGCAAGGTCTTTTCACCTACCCACACATGGCGCGCCTCACGACGCAAGCGGGTACCTCGGCAATCAGGGCAGGGCTGCGTGCCCAGAAACTTGGCCAGCTCTTCACGCACAGTCGCTGATTCGGTTTCCCGGTAGCGACGTTCCAGATTCGGCACGATGCCTTCGAACGGGTGCGCGCGCTTGACGATATCGCCGCGGTCGTTCAGATAGCGGAAGTCGACACTCTGCGAGCCGCTGCCGTTGAGCAGAACTTTCTGCATGTCGGCCGGGATTTCTTTGAACGGCACTTCCAGACTAAAACCGTAGTGCTTGGATAGCGACCCCAGCATCTGGAAGTAATAGACGTTACGCCTGTCCCAGCCTCGTATCGCGCCTTCGGCAAGCGTCAACTCGGCATTTACCAGCCGCTTGATATCAAAGAACTGCTTTACGCCCAGACCGTCGCAGGTCGGGCATGCGCCGGCCGGGTTGTTGAAGGAGAACAGCTTCGGTTCCAGCTCGCTGATCGCATGGCCACAGATCGGGCAGGCGAAGCGGGCAGAGAAAATCACTTCTTCGCCCGGTTCATCGTCCATGGGCGCGACCAGCGCAATGCCGTCGGCCAGCTTCAAGGCGGTTTCAAAGGATTCCGCCAGGCGCTGCTGCAGATCGGCGCGGACCTTGAAACGGTCCACTACCACATCAATCGAGTGCTTCTTCTGCTTGTCCAGCTTCGGCAGCTCATCCAGCTCACACAGCTTGCCGTTGACCCGCGCGCGAACAAAGCCCTGCGCGCGCAGCTCTTCAAAAACCGACAGATGTTCACCCTTGCGCTCACGGATAACCGGCGCAAGCAGCATCAACTTGCTGCCTTCGGGCTGGGTCAACACGAGATCGACCATCTGGCTGACGGTCTGCGCTTCCAGCGGGATATCGTGGTCCGGGCAGCGAGGCTGGCCGACGCGCGCATACAAAAGACGCAGGTAGTCGTAGATTTCGGTGATCGTACCCACGGTCGAGCGCGGATTATGAGAAGTAGACTTCTGCTCGATAGAAATCGCCGGCGACAGACCTTCGATCGTGTCGACGTCCGGTTTTTCCATCATCGACAGGAACTGCCGGGCGTAGGCAGACAGCGACTCGACATAACGGCGTTGCCCTTCGGCGTACAGCGTATCGAAAGCCAGTGAAGACTTGCCTGAGCCAGAGAGCCCGGTGATAACGATCAGTTTGTCGCGGGGAAGTGTCAGGTCAATATTTTTCAGGTTGTGGGTTCGTGCCCCACGTATCAGGATCTTGTCCACTGCGGCCTCGCTTGGCGGGCATAAACGACGGAGTATAAGGCTCCGAGCCATTACGCGGCAAAGCGTCGCGTATGTGCTGTACAACGATGGGACTGGTAGAATCGCCGCCGGTTCACACGAGGTTATTCCATGCACGATACCCACAGCGAGCGTATGAGTAGCGGCGAGACCCGCGCAGCAGGCGGTCTGGCCCTGGTGTTCGCGTTCCGCATGCTTGGCATGTTCATGGTTTTGCCGGTTCTGGCAACCTACGGCATGGACCTGGCGGGCGCGAGCCCTGCACTGATCGGTCTGGCGATTGGCGCTTATGGCCTGACCCAGGCAGTGCTGCAGATTCCGTTCGGGATCATTTCCGACCGTATCGGACGGCGACCGGTTATTTACCTTGGGCTGATCATTTTTGCGATTGGCAGCGTGGTGGCGGCAAATGCCGATTCGATCTGGGGAATCATCGCCGGGCGCATCCTGCAGGGTGCCGGCGCGATTTCCGCCGCGGTCATGGCCTTGCTCTCTGACCTGACCCGCGAACAGCATCGCACCAAGGCCATGGCCATGATCGGCATGACCATTGGTCTGTCGTTCGCCATCGCCATGGTGGTGGGCCCGGTGATCACCGGTATGTTTGGCCTTTCGGGATTGTTCCTGGCCACAGGCGGTATGGCCTTGCTGGGTCTTCTGATCGTCGCATTTGTGGTGCCCAAGGCCAATGGCCCGTTGATGCACCGCGAATCCGGCGTTGCCAGACAGGCCCTTGGGGCAACCTTGCGTCATCCCGACCTGCTACGCCTGGATTTGGGTATCTTTGTGTTGCACGCCATGCTCATGTCCAGCTTCGTGGCCTTGCCGCTGGCGCTGGTCGAAAAAGCCGGTTTGCCCAAGGAAGAGCACTGGTGGGTCTACCTGACCGCCTTGCTGGTTTCCTTCTTCGCGATGATCCCGTTCATCATCTATGGCGAGAAGAAACGTCAAATGAAGCGCGTTCTGCTGGGCGCCGTCACAGTTTTAATGCTGGCTGAGCTATTCTTCTGGGCATACGGCGACACGTTGCGGGCACTGGTCATCGGGACAGTGGTATTCTTCACGGCGTTCAACCTGCTGGAAGCGTCCCTGCCATCACTGATCAGCAAGGTTTCACCGGCTGGCGGAAAAGGCACGGCGATGGGAGTTTATTCAACCAGCCAGTTTCTTGGTTCGGCCGCAGGTGGGATACTGGGCGGCTGGTTGTTCCAGCACGGCGGGCTCGATGTGGTGTTCCTGGGTGGTGCAGCCATGGCCGCCGTCTGGCTCGCCTTTGCAGTGACCATGCGAGAACCGCCTTACGTGACCAGCCTACGTCTGCCGTTGTCGCCGCAGGCGCAGCGTGAAGCAGGCCTGGCAGAGCGTTTGATGTCCGTAGCAGGCGTGACAGATGCAGTGGTGGTTGCTGAAGAGGCAGCCATCTACATAAAACTCGACACAAAATTATTGGATCGCGCCTCTCTCGAAAAGCTGGTAAATCCAGCGTCAGAAGCGTGCGAAGCCTAGGAGAACGTTATGGCCCGTGGGGTTAACAAAGTCATATTGGTCGGTACATGCGGCCAGGATCCCGAAGTTCGCTACTTGCCTAACGGTAACGCCGTGACCAACCTGAGTCTGGCAACCAGCGAACAATGGACTGACAAACAGAGCGGTCAGAAAGTCGAAAAGACCGAGTGGCACCGTGTATCGATGTTCGGCAAGGTCGCCGAAATCGCTGGCGAATACCTGCGCAAGGGTTCGCAGGTGTACATCGAAGGCAAGCTGCAGACCCGCGAATGGGAAAAAGACGGCATCAAGCGTTACACCACTGAAATCGTCGTCGACATGCAGGGCACCATGCAACTGCTGGGCGGCCGTCCACAAGGCGACTCCCAACAAGGTCAGGGCGGCGGCAACTACAACCAGTCCGCACCGCGTCCACAGCAGTCGCGCCCTCAGCAATCGGCGCCGCAGCAGAACTACAACCAGCAGCCGCCACAGCGCGACTCGCGCCCGGCGCCGCAACAACAAGCGCCGCAGCCAGCTGCTGACTTTGATAGCTTTGATGATGATATTCCGTTCTGAAGTGTAGGTTCTTCAGAACAGTAAACATGTGAAGCGAAGCCATTGATTTGGCTTCGCTTTTTTATTGTTTACAGATTTTTGCGGGATAAGAGCTACATTTGTTAAGCGTTTACCTTTAGAAGGTGTAAACAAATGGCCCTCAATCCCTACGCGGTAAAGACACTCGTGTTGACTTCCGGGGAGCGCTTACCGGTGCTGATTGCACTGGCCACGGGTGCTCCCCTATTCGAGCGGTCTGTTTACGTGCTCAGCGAGATTCGGGCTACCAACAGAGCGAGCAATACGATTGGCCAAGTCTTGCGGTCGATCATGGTATTGCAGCTATTCCTCGACTCGAGTGGGATTGATATTGAGCAGCGGATCCGACAGAGCAGAGTTTTTCGTCTAAGCGAGCTCGACGAACTTGTCCGGCACTGCAAGCGGCCTGTCGCTGATCAACTGAAGCGAAATTCAATTCCTCCTTCCCAGAAATCCGTTCGAAGAATCTCCGGGGAAAGTGTGCGCCTTGTTCAACGACAACCTGCACCAACTGAGGTGGCGGGCCATACCGCAGCTAACCGTATTCGGGTCATCCGCGACTATCTTGATTGGCTGGTGAGATACCACATGGCTCGCTATCACTCGGGTGCGGCTGAGGGTGAGCGGCTTTGGAATGAATGGACGTCCTGCAAAGATGCTCTGGACGCGCGGCTGCCACGTCATAAAGGCCGGAATACCGTCGGGCAGCGGGAAGGGCTTCAGCCAAAGGTGGCGGAGCGACTTCTCAATATTACGTCGCCAACATCGCCGGAGAATCCTTGGAAAGGAGAAGGCACATGCATTCGAAACGCTCTGCTGGTGCGGTGGTTCTATGAGCTTGGCCTTCGTCGCGGCGAAGTGTTGAACGTAAAGATTCCCGACATTAACTTTCAGTCGGAGGAGCTGACGGTGGTCAGGCGAGCAGACGATCCGGAAGACCCTCGAAAGGACCAGCCACTGGTCAAGACCCGTGATCGAAAGATTCCGTTGTCCCCCGGCCTTTGCAAACTGACGTACGAATACATAACGAACACACGCCGAACCACTGAGGGCGCAAGACTTCACCCATTCCTGTTCATCGCCATGGGCACAGGTGCGCCTCTGTCGCTCAGTGCCGTAAATGCGATCTTCGCCGAACTTCGGAATGCATTTAATGGCGAGTTCGATGCTGTGACTCCGCATGTTCTTCGCCACACGTGGAATGATCGCTTCTCGGAGATAATGGACATAGCGAAGGTCTCCGAAGCCGAAGAGGAGCGCATGCGTTCGTTCTTGATGGGGTGGGCACCGACCTCGAAGACCTCTGTCAATTACACCCGTCGGCACGTCCGGCTGAAAGCTCAGCAAGTGTCTTTGGCGATGCAAACTAAGCAAGTTGAGGGTGTACTGAGTGATGACTGAAAAACCAGCGATTACCAGCCAACCGTTGGGTAGTCTGACCCTGCCACACACCGTGAAGGCGCTCAGCGGAGCAGTTTTCGATCCGAGAACCAAGCGCTGGACGTTCCATGATGGTCTCCACTCAATCAGTGTGAATTTCGAGAGGCTAAGGGAATGTGCGACAGATGAGTTAATCGCAGCTGCGAAATTTCCCTTGATGTGGTATGCCGAAAACGCGGAGGCGATGACGGTTGTAAACCTGTTTGACCATTTTAGGCGATTGCTGGAATCGATATCTGCTGCTCAGGGTCGGCCGGTCAGCATCATCGATGCGCCGCCGCTCGCTAGCTTTCGAGCTTCCCTAACAAAGGAAACCGAGTGGAAGTTGGGAGCCTTGAGCGCCTTTTTCAAGAAATGGGAGGGTTTGGGCGTCCTTGGCGTGACGAAATCTGCCGTGCACTTTCTGAAAAGTATTCGCCTCAAAGGGAACCGCAAGGGCACTGCAGTCCTGACGATGGACCCGCTCAAAGGACCGCTTACTGAAATTGAGCGCTCGGCCACGCAAGTGGCACTGAACGATGCCTTTGCCGCCAGGACGATTGCTCTGGATGACTATCTTTTGGCCTGGCTTTGTTTGCTCTTGGGACAGAGGAACATCCAATACGCAATGTTGAAGGTAGGCGATGTCAGGGAAATTACGAAGGCTGATGGGGCTACCGAGTATGTACTTCGTGTGCCTAGGGTTAAGCAGGGGCGGGCGGAGGCCCGACGGGAGCAGTTCAAGGAGCGACTGATCACCCCCAGCATCGGAAAAATGCTCATAGACTACGCGAGTAGTGTGCGCACACGATTCGGGGATGGCGACGAGTTCACCATTGGGCCATCGCAAGCGCCGCTGTTTCCCCAAAAGAAGACGACAAAAAAAGTTCGTCCAGGTTTTCAGCAACACACTTCACCTAAGGAAATCGGTAACAGAGTCAGATCGGTTTTTGAGGCTTTGCGGGTGTATTCGGAGCGAACCGGCGAGCACATCAAAATTACCTCGAAACGGCTACGACATACAGTGGCAACGTCTGCGGCAAGAGAAGGCCATGGCGAGCTGATCATCGCTGAATTGCTCGACCACAGCGACACTCAAAATGTCGGAATCTATGTAAAGGCTACGCCGGAAATCATCGAGCGGATTGATCGTGCCGTGGCGCTTCGAATGGCTCCGCTCGCCCACGCCTTTGCGGGCGCCGTCATTATTAGCGAGTCAGCGGCAACCCGTGGCGATGACCCAACGAGCCGCATTGTCGACCCCCGCTTCGACGAAACTATGAAGCCAATGGGAAACTGTGGTCGCGACGGACCGTGTGGTTTTATGGGTCACTTACGTATAAAACCAGACGAAGTTCTTTTTCCTGAGGATTAATTCTATAGATTTGTCAGGTTGTGTCGAAAAGATAGGAATTTAAGCTCGATAGTTGCCACAGTCGACAGCCTTCAGTCGCAATTAATCCTGGTCGGCTGTGCTCGATTGCAGGTCGAAGCGGATGGGGGCAGGTCGAGGCCATTTCGATTGCAGGTCGTTACAACTACGCCCCAGCAGACGAGCAATCTCTCGCTGACTGAGATCTCGGTATTGTCCGATTTGAATGGCGACGCGTTCTTCTATGCTGAGTTCGGTATAAGACATTGCCGCACCTTACCTGAGGTAGGGGTGTTGCACTCAGTTTTTGCGGCCGCCTTTCCTTTTGAGTAGAAAACTATAATTCAATTACCGGGTTTTAGTGGTATCTCATTGGCATGAAATGCGGTATGTGATAGTTTAAATCTGAACGGTTTTTGCTAAAACCTTTGGCTTTAAGGATAATCCAATGTGGAACTTTAACAACTGGAGCAACAATCTAGATGCATACCGGAGACTCCAAGAGGCGCAAATCGGGACTGAAGAACTCCCTCCACTCGATAGCACTTTGACAGTTCATGCCGAGGGTATAGAGTCACAGGACCGGCAGAAAAGTCATCGGCACCTCATTCAGCAAGAAGAATACCGCGGCCGACATCTAGTTGAACAAGCAGAAATACAGGCTTATGCTCAGCACGTGCATTCAAAAACGCCAGAGATAATAGCAGGGATGCATTCTGTTCCCGAACACCTTGAAAATATATCGTTTAGAAATGGCGGCAGAAAAAATCCATATCCGGAGGATGAGGAACTCATCGCAAGGTTTCATATAAGCGCCGACGCTGGTGAGAGTAACGAGAACACCGTGCTAATTTACAAAAAAACCCTGACTAAGTTTAGCACTTGGCTCAGGATGGCCGGCAAGCCTGGTTTGCATGCCCGGCTGTTTGATGATGGACTAGCGGAGGACCTAAAAGAATTTGTAGCGCGGACGCAAAAATGGCATTTTCCATTAACGGTATTGAACTATCTTAGGGAGTCGGTCACTAACAAAAGTGGAGCGGTGACTATCCAGGGCTTCGATCGGGAGTCTATTCAAATTACAAATGAAGATGAATGGCTAATCAGTGAGGCTTTTCCCGAAGATGATGTGACCTCTAAAGGTTACTTAGATCACTTGAAACGCTTTAGCACATGGCTCGGTGAAAGGGGCGAACAAGGGTTGTGCGAAGAGGATAGCCTGCACTCGGGCCATTTGACAGCCCTGGCTAGAATGTACACCAAAGAAGCAACGGGCCGTGACAAGCTGGTTCCGGCACTGAAGCATCTGCGACACTTTGACCTTACAGGAGTTAAGGTGTATGCCGTCAAGAGAAACACCCGTGTGCTTCCAGAGGCCGATCGGCTACTCAGTGAGCGATTTGCAGTTTGGTTGAGAAAGCAGGGATATGGCGGGAAGGTTAACCGTCGCGGTAAAGAAGATGGCGCCTCCGTGCAGGCAAGCTCATTGCGTTCGTTTAGTGCTTGGCTGCAACAGGAAAGGCACGCGCCGATATCCTTGGCGTCCCGTCTTCAAAACAGGGACGAAGGCTTGGATATCGAATTGGATCTCTATACGCATGCAAAGAGCGCGAGCTTTGCCAGGACTATGAGAACAACACTACGTCGAGCTCGGCAAATGGTGGCCGACTCCCAGACTGATTCCATCCACCATGTCTCCGGCTTTACCGGCTTCAGCCAATTGAGCCTGCATCCGTCTTGGCTTGAAAGCCAAGGTGGAGCGGAGCCATCCGCTTCGGGGGGGATCCGTAAACCAGTACCCTGATTCACCAGCGAAATCCTCCTATTCTTCAATGTTTCCGCCCACACCTTTGAGTGGTTGGCCCCTGGTACCTCAAGACTCGTGGTCAGCCCAACTTGAGCACTCATCTGTTACGTTGCCAAATTCAGATTGGTCAGGTTGGGGCTGGGATCCAGATACGCCGCAGGCAATAACCGGGCCTTTACAGCAGCCTGATACAGAAATGTCGGACTCTATATTTGGCGATCTTTCTTCAATCAATTCCTTATCTTACCAGGACGTCACAGGTCCCTCTCAACAGCATGAAGTTTTAGATGTGGACAGTTCATCGTCTAGGGCTACCATTGACATTATCCAACGTTTGGCTAACGATCCTTGGCTTTGGGACAGTGACATCGTTAGATACACTAGATACGTTGAGGCAGAATTGCAAGGTCACCCTCTGGCGGCTCTACTGAATTTCGTTGATCCTCAACAAGTTCGACTTTTGGTAGAAGGAGACCAACGGCTACGCAATGAAGTTCTTCCTCATCTCACAGGCCGCAATACGCCACCGATTCTGCTAATGCCTGTAAATAATAATAATCAGCACTGGTCGCTGCTTTGCGTCAATAGACAAACAGGACAAGCCTTTCACTATGACTCAATGGTTTCCCCCGAGACAGCCCATCTCGCCACTAATACATCTCAGTACTTCTTGGCAAGACGAATAGCAATGAGTATGGGTGTAGCAAATGCCCCAATGGGCATGCCGATTGCTCGGCAGAGAGACACATACTCGTGCGCTGACCATGTTCTCACTGGAATTGAGGCATTAGCGCGCAGGACGGTTAGCGGCCAGATATTTCAACCTGAAGGTATGGACCTCAAAGGAGTTAGACCAAATCGGGATCATGTCGTCGAGATATTGAAACGAACCGAATAGTGCGCTGTGGAGGAAGATTTCGACCATTACGACGACTGAAATCAGCTTAAAGTACTTTAAAATCCGTTTTCTCAGGCGTCCCCTTGTATGCTCCCGGTTTTACGTTGAGTTCCAACGCGGACGATTGACCTAGGGTTTGTCTGAAAAGTCGCCTTGGTTAAAATGATGTCCTCTGGTTGCCAAGAGGGCCATCATGACTGACCGTTATGAAATTTCATCTGATCGTTG
>NZ_LKBW01000247.1 GCF_002699855.1 Pseudomonas amygdali
GCGTTACGACAAGCTGGCAAGTAGCTTTAAAGCGATGGTCACACTGGCTTGCATCGAAAGATGCTTGCGGGCTGACTTTTCAGACAAACCCTAGGCCTCCCGCTGAAACCGGTGCATTTAGCGGTCCCATGTAGCCAACCAGCACAAGCGCGCCCTTGATCGCTAAGGAAATCCTGAAAAAGACTTCCTGATTTGGCAAAATCTCCGGGCACCAATCGCCGAGCTTTTCGATGATGAATCAAATGACCTTCGCCGA
>NZ_LKBW01000248.1 GCF_002699855.1 Pseudomonas amygdali
CCGAGTCTGCCCAGGTGGCATGACTCAAACAAAAGGGTCTCCGAGAAACCCGGGGCGGTTCAGGGCCGCATTATTGCTGATAGGCGTGGGCGTAGGAGTGGTTATCTTGCTCAGTTCGACGCCATTGGAGTCATGGTTGGCAAACGGTCCGTTCGGCGAGAGCCATTCTTGCCGAGACTGTCAGAAATTTTGTGTTCGGGCATAACATGTAGCTAGAGGTGCATGTATGCCGACCAAA
>NZ_LKBW01000249.1 GCF_002699855.1 Pseudomonas amygdali
AATCGGGGATGCCAACGGTGCTGGCCCTCCCCAAAAGCATCTCGCTCGGTGATGATGGTTCCGGCGTTATCAAACAATGCCTGCTCGGGCATGCCGCCAAAGTAAGCGAACGCCTCCCGAAGCCCTGTCAGCCAGGCTTCGATGTCCTCTCGCTCGGAGAAACGGACAAAGCTTGCTCGACTAAAACCAAGTGTCGCCACGAACGCCTTAAGCGGCTGACGGCCTCG
>NZ_LKBW01000250.1 GCF_002699855.1 Pseudomonas amygdali
CATTCCCCGGATCAGCGCCAGGACTCAGCCGTCACTAACGTCGCACTCTGCGTCGTCAGTGCCATCGTGGTTGAAAAGCGCTTAGAGCAGTTTGTTAAAGGCACGATTCAGATATCACTATCTGTGACATCAAATGGATTGGCGTTCGACTCAGATTCTCGTTCCCACGCTCCGCGTGGTAATGCCCTTCGTGACGCTCTGCGTCACACAGTTCTGCGATTCAG
>NZ_LKBW01000251.1 GCF_002699855.1 Pseudomonas amygdali
CCTGCCGTCAGGCAGGCCCTTGTTTTACCAGCTCGGTCTGGTAAATCGGTCTCCGTACAGGATCGCAAATTGATTCATTGCCACTTTCCATTCGTGTGCCGCATGACCCCAGTTGGCGGGGATGTTGCGCACCCCAAGCCATATCAGTTTCGTCGCGGCCTCATCGGTCGGGAAGTGCCCTCGAGTCTTGATGATCTTGCGTAACTGGGCATTGATGCTCTCGA
>NZ_LKBW01000252.1 GCF_002699855.1 Pseudomonas amygdali
CAGAAATGGGCCACCGACGTGACCGAATTCAAAGTAGGAGGCCAGAAACTCTATCTGTCGCCGATCATGGATTTGTACAACGGCGAAATCATTTCCTATGCGAGTGCCAGGCGCCCGCTGTACTCCATGGTCGACGAAATGCTTGAAGGAACATTCACGCGGCTTGGACCGGATGAAAAGCCGATTTTGCATTCTGACCAGGGCTGGCAATATCGGATGCC
>NZ_LKBW01000253.1 GCF_002699855.1 Pseudomonas amygdali
CCCTTGCGCGACATGCTGGCTGTGATCGAATTCTCATGGAGCAGTCGCTGGTAAATAGGCATCCGATATTGCCAGCCCTGGTTAGAATGCAAAATCGGCTTTTCATCCGGTCCAAGCCGCGTGAGTGCTCCTTCAAGCATTTCGTCGACCATGGAGTACAGCGGGCGCCTGGCAATCGCATAGGAAATGATTTCGCCGTTGTACAAATCCATGATCGGCG
>NZ_LKBW01000254.1 GCF_002699855.1 Pseudomonas amygdali
TAGAGCACTGGTGTTATGTGTTGATGAGAAAAGCCAGATCCAGGCGCTGAACCGTACGCAACCTGGACTGCCTTTAGCGCCCGGAAATCCTGCGACACGTACGCACGATTACAAGCGTCACGGGACGACTTCGCTGTTTGCTGCTCTGGATGTAGCAACAGGCGAAGTCATTGGCCGGTTAAAGCGTCAGCATCGCAGTGTTGAGTTTCTGTCGTTT
>NZ_LKBW01000255.1 GCF_002699855.1 Pseudomonas amygdali
CGACAAGCTGGCCAAGAGCTACGCAGCCATGGTCACGCTGGCTTGTAGCCTACGTTGTATGCGGCAATACTTTTCGTACAAAACCTAGCGTTTCGATTGACAGGCCCCGTGAACGTTCTAGGGTTTGTCTGAAAAGTCGCCTTGGTTAAAATGATGTCCTCTGGTTGCCAAGAGGGCCATCATGACTGACCGTTATGAAATTTCATCTGATCGTTG
>NZ_LKBW01000256.1 GCF_002699855.1 Pseudomonas amygdali
CCGAGTCTGCCCAGGTGGCATGACTCAAACAAAAGGGTCTCCGAGAAACCCGGGGCGGTTCAATAATGTTTTTTTACAGCGCGTTGGAAGCGCACCCTTTACTGACACAAGTGTCTTGCACAGCCGTCTTTATGGTTATCAGATCCAGGCGATTGACAGCGTGGGAAACAGCTCTGAGCGCTCTGAAACGCTCTTGGTCACTACAAAG
Organism: Pseudomonas amygdali; assembly: GCF_002699855.1. Taxonomy (GTDB): domain Bacteria; phylum Pseudomonadota; class Gammaproteobacteria; order Pseudomonadales; family Pseudomonadaceae; genus Aquipseudomonas; species Aquipseudomonas amygdali. Next base: position 209 of record NZ_LKBW01000256.1, read on the forward strand.
TCAGAGCCCTCTGACGATCGCCCTACGCCACCAGGCAACTTACGCCAGACCGCTGCAACAATGACCAGTGTTTCATTAGAGTGGGACGCGTCTTTCAGTGCACTGGGTGTCGCGTCCTACCGCCTCATAACCTTTGGCGGGGAGACAGTGAGTCTCGACGCCACAACACTCAAGTACACTGTGGAAGGACTAACAGCGGCTAAAACGTATCAGTGTCTTGCCGGCGCGCTCGATACAGAGAAAAACCTGTCTGGCCCAAGCAATGTTGTACAAGCTTCGACCAGCGCAGCGATTCCTGAGTGGAAAACAGCTCAATCCTATTTGAAGGGGGATAAAGTGACGTATGGCGGCGACACCTATATCTGTCTCAATCCTCACACCTCACAAATAGACTGGAAGCCAGGTAGTGCACCAACGTTGTGGGCGCTTTGGGTGGAGCAAGCAGGCGGCAAACTTTATCCCGGTTTGCCGAAAAAATGGCAGTAATCCTCGTGGCGTCAGGTACCTTCTGCCATAGCCGATGAGACGGGCTTGAAAATATAGCGCCGCAATGACTTATCCACACAGCCTTCAAAGCGTTCATGTGGGTGAGTCGTTGCGCTGACGCAGGAATGTACTGGATAACAATCACTTATCCAGATCACCTTGCAAACATTGCACCTGTACATTTTTTGCTCAAAACCTTGTAGCCCACAGTTTCACTGGGTTACAGAGGAGCGCGAACACCTTATCCACAGAAGCGCCAACAGACTTTGGGTACAACTTCGTCCGAATCACTCGGCCTGCTGTGGACAACTTATAAAATGGCTGAAAAACCACCCGAATGGACCAACGCTGCACGCAAAACCCTGCTTTGATCATTTTTCATACAAAACCTCCAAAGCCTTTATTTACAAGGCTTGCAGGTAATCACAAACAACTTGTCCACAAGCACGCGCACAGAGATTGTGGGCAAACCCAGTGGCTGGCAGATGGCAGTGCGCATTTATCCACAAAAAAAATGCAATGAAAATAAAGAGTTAGATTGATCGTTTTTTGAACACCACTCCGAAAGCCACGTTCTAAAAGCCCTTCAGACGTTCACGAACACATTATCCACAGGCGCACGCACAGGGATTGTGTGTAAGTCGTCCTGCAAAGCCGTTTATGCACAGACCTGTCAGGTTTGATAGGTACCTCAGCGCTTGCTCCGCGTATAGGATTTATTCAATGCATTGCCAACTCACTGTGAATGGACTCGGGTGTGCCGTGAAAAAATATCAAAGGATTGTAATGTCGGTGGCATTTGCCAGCGGCCTTCTGTTGGCCTGGCTGGTCACTGCGGCCCCTGGCGTGAGCCCTTCTGAATCATCTCAATCGGCCTCGACTGTTCCCGTCCGGGCAGTCGGTGAAGAAGTGAACGCGGGCACTTTCGAGCAGCCACGGCTGGCAGGAGAACCAGCTTTCAAAGGCGCGGTATTCCTCGACCTGACCGAGCAAGGCAACGTGTTCTATACCGCTGTGTTCGACAGCCAGCCTGATCAGGCTGATCCGGCTTTTCCCGATACGCCACGTTCAACCGAATTCTGGACCTACGCCGGCCAGCATTCAGGTCTGGGGCCGGACCTCAAGTCGTTCGATGAGCCTACCCGTGTGAGTGCCCTGCACATGGGCCTGATTGATAACAAAAGGCTTTGTTAAGCTCGAAAGTGGACGGCACGCCAAGTGCCGAAACACCCTATCCCACCACAGCACAGAGCAATGATTTCTGGGACTTCCTAGGCTTTTTTGATAAATCCGGAACACCTGAAGCCATGAAAACCGATCAGGATCTGGTATGGCCTGGCGTCTTCGTATATTTCGAGCACACCAAAACCGTTTATCTGGCACAGCACACCGGACGCCCAAGTGTTGATGCTTGGCCTGCACCCGGCACAGAGCAAGGCGCTGGGTACTGGAAGTTTGCGGGACCCCTGTCAGGCATAGGGGGTCCCCCTCCCCAAACCCTGGACCGACATGAGCACGTCGAAGGGCTCTTATTATCGCAACCCGCTGAGCCCGCTACGCAGTCACTACTACGCATCCACATTTATCGGGTTTGCGCCCCTTCTGAATGCAGAGTTCCCCAATGACGCGCAGAGCAATCACAACTGGGACTATCGCGGCGCACATGAAGGCTCATATACAGATCCGAAAGCCTTCGGAGAAAACACGGCGCTCGACAAACTGCATCGCGCCAAACTGCAGGGCAAGTGGGTTTCATTCGCGGCGCACTTCGCGGGGGCAGTTGAACAGCCTTACCCAACCTGGCCTGCCAATACCACTTATTGGGGAGTGCGCAGCATCACCCAGAACGCCGGAACCTGGTGGGACCCCAGAACTGATCGGGACACCGAGACCTGGGTCGGCGCTATCCATTCAGCGCCGCAGAGCCAGGGGAAAGCGCTGTATCGTGCGCTGACATCCTGGACCGCGCCGGCAACCGGTTGGGATTACAGCCAGACCGACGAGTTCCATTCGTTGGGGACTTCTCTCCATGCAGGAACAGTGGCCGACCCCAAGACCCAACAGGAATTTACCTGGCCCGGCGCGGTGCATAAAACGCTGATCGACGGCACTCCCGTTTATTTCGTATCGCTGGCAGAGGGCTTTCCCTCCGAGCAGGACTGGCCGCTGCCAACCACACCAGAAAGCAATGAACACTGGTCATATATTCCGGTGATACAACCGTTAGGCACTTTCGAAGCGCCGAGGCAGTTCGCTGACTACAGCCAGGCAGGTTCGGTCTACGTGGATGGCACTGTTCCAGGCGCGCGCACGTTCTATGTTTCCAATTACGAAGGCTACCCCGCCAACGATCTCGACAGCTTCTCGACTGTAGGCATCGCCGATCCTTACTGGGTCTATGCAGGCAGGCACGCAGGCACATGGAGTGACTTCAAGCCCTTCGATGACTTCACCCGGATCGGCGCACTGCATGAGGCCTCGATCAAGGGTCAGCGTGTAGTACTGCGCTCACTGTTCGACGGCATGCCCTCCGCAACGACGCCCTACCCGAATGATCTCGCCAGTAACACACACTGGGAGTTCGTCACGGTGTTCAAACATGCCGGCACGGCAGACGACCTCAAAGACCGTGATGACACCACATGGCCTGGCGCACTGCACCTGGATGAAGATCAGCACATCATTTTTGCGGCCAGGCAGCAGGCTCAACCGGATGCAGGGGGGTGGATTTATCCGGTGGGCGAAACAAGCGATGATCAGTGGAGCTACGTGACCTCACTCAACGGCGGCACAGCCGAAACGCCGCGCGAACGTAACGACATCAACACGCCCGGCGCAATCTTTGCCGACCAGCTTGGCCTGACGCGTCAAAAACTTTTCCGCTCCAGATTTTCCGGATTTGCTCAGGATGTAGGTGCTGTATATCCCTCAGGCGACGAATCCAACGTGTTCTATGAGTACGCCGGAGAACATGCCGGCACCTTCTCGGACCCAAAACCCTTTACCGATCCTACCTGGCCAGATGCGATACACGTAGCAACCATCGATGGTCAACGGGTGTTTCTCAAATCGAAAATCAGCGGAAAGCCCACTTCGCAAACACCTTACCCGCAACAGCCCGCAAGTACAGACTTCTGGGAGTTCATGTTTACCTCCGATCAGGCTGGCACTTACGCCGACCCCAAATCAATGAGCGGCCAGACCTGGGTTGGCGCTGTTCACGAGTACAGCTCATCAGGCCGGCGCCAGTTTTACATAGCTCAGCAGTCCGGAAACCCGACCGCCGACCATTGGCCTCTCCCGACTGCGGGCGATACAGAGTATTGGAAAGTGATGGGCGTGGTCCGGCACAAAGGCACGTTCGCCGATCCGAAAGACTTCGACGAAATGACCAGCCAAGGGCTGATTCACGCCACTACCGTTGAAGGTCAACACGTCTATTACCGCTCTCTCGCACAGGGCATTCCTCAAGCCAATGACTGGAGTTATCCCGTACCTGGAACCGACAACGAGCACTGGCAGTATTTGGGCACAAACGTTCCCGAGGGTACCTGGGCCGATCCGAAAGGCTCCTCAGGATTTACCTCGCCCGGCAGCATCAACGCGATGCAAGCCAGAGACCGTACTCTGTATCTGCTCTCCAAAGTCGATGGACTGCTTGCCGAGCACGACTGGCCGATTCCTCTGAACGGAGAAAATGATTACTGGACAGTAGTCGGAGAATCCAGGCATTCGGGCGATATCATCAATCCCAAGGATCAGCAGGAAGTGACCTGGACGGGAGCGATTCATATGCGCCAGGTCGAAAACACCAGGCATTATTACCGCTCGAAGATTGCAGGCAATCTAGCTGTCATCGGCATCGATCACCCGCTTCCGCTGCAAGCAGCCGGCAACGCCTGGTGGGAGTTCGTGGGCCAAGCCTCTCATCAAGGCACATTGACTGATCCAGTGCAGGCCGGGGAGATGATCAGGCCAGGCGAGACTGTCCGGGTCATCCACACCACGGACGAGTATTACCAGGCTCGTTTTGCCGGTGTTTTCAGTACCGGGCATCCGCTGCCTGACTCACAGCAAAGCAATGAAGACTGGTTTTATGTGGGTAAAAGTGCGCTTGCAGGCACCTTGCAATCACCCAAGGACGCTTACGAAATCACTTGGCCTGGCGCGATTCACCGCTTTGAAGTTGATGGAAAGGTTTACTTCGCAAGGTCCCTCATCGATGGCGTTCCCGGTCAGGGAGGATGGCACTATCCGACACCGCCTGACAGCAACCAGCAATGGTCTTACCTGGACATGGGTATTCACGCGGGCAGTTGGCTCGATCCGAAACCTGAATCCGATGCAACCTGGCCAGGCGCGCTACACGTGGTGAAAATCCCCACCGGTATTGGCGAAAGTTTTACCCGATGGTTCTTCAGATCGAAAATCTGGGGGCATGTGGCGGATGATCCAGAGGGCTATGGGAACGAAAACAACTTTGATCATGTTGGCTTTTCGATTTACCAAGGCACGCTGAACAGTCCCAAATATTTCGACCAGCCAACCTGGGCGGGTGCCATCCATCTGGACCTGGAAACGCGATTTATGTTTGAAGCCAAAAAATCCGGCGAAATGAACGTTGATGTAGGCGAACGGCCAAAGACCCCCACTGATAACGACTCCTGGCACTTTCTGGGCGTCAGCAGGCACTCCGGAACCGAAAACGATCCCAAGGAGTGGGATGAATACACGTGGCCCGGACGTCTGCATCGCTATGAGTATGATGGCAAAACACTCTACTTCCGTGCACAGATGACAGGGACACCTTCAACACATAACTGGTACTACCCCACAGATGAAAGCAGCACCGAACAGTGGGCCTATTACGGCACGACGTCGCATGCAGGCACTTTTGCCGACCCTCATGTACCTGACGAAGTTACGTGGAGGGGAGCGATTCATCGCGTAGAAAAAGACGGCATACGGCTCTATTTCAAAGCCAGACGCGCTGGAATACCCAACCAGCAGAACTGGGCCTATCCCCCAGACGACAGTAGCACTGAACATTTCCTCTACGTAGCGACCGCAAGACACGACGGCACTATCAGCGATCCCAAGAATGAGAACGAGCCCGTCATACCAGGCGACTATGTAAAAACCACGTACGAGGATGGTGATCATTATTTCATCGCGAAAAACAGCGGTGTTCCTTCATTGAATGACTGGCCAACCCCCGCCGATCAACAGGACAACGAAAACTGGGTTTTCTATGGCATCTCCAGGCACGCCGGCACCGTCGATAACCCTAAAGAGTGGAACGAAGTCAGCTGGCGCGGCGCCGTTCATGTGCGCAATGTCAGCGGAATGCGCTTGTTGTTTAGCGTGAACTCCGACAAGGAGGGTATACCTGAGCAGGACAAATGGAGCCAGCCTCCGAACGCGCCACTTGATACGGACGAAGAGAAGAAGCCTCCGGCTCTCGTCGAAAAGTCGCCAGCCTGGAAGTTTCTTCAGGTCACGCACCTCACTGGAACACGCGATCAGCCCAAAAGCCTGGCTGACTGGACGCAGAATGGCCTTGTCCATCAGACAACCATCGACTATCAAAGCATGTTGTTCAGGTCGAAGTTCACAGGCAAGAACGACTACCCCAAGGAGCAGCCCGCTAAAGGCGACCCTGTTGCCGACAAGAGCTCTACATGGTGGGAGTTCTTCCGCAAGGGACGAGGTACGTTCGAAGTGCCCAATACCTGGAACGACTACGCCTACCCGGATGATATCTACAGCTACGACTACCACGGCGAACGGTTGTTGTTCCGTGCAGAAAAAGAGGGTCGTCCGTCCGAAGCGGGCCGGTACTTTCCAACCTCGGAATACAGCACGTCAGACTGGACATATCTCTACAAAAATGAAGGTAACTACGCCGATCCCAAAACATGGAACGAATTTACGCGTGTGGGGGAAATTCATCGTTACGATGAAAATGGCCAAACACGGTTCTTCAAGGCCTTGAAGGAAGGCAGCCCGGCCAGACACAACTGGTATTACCCTGCGGGTGCTGCAGACAACAGTTACTGGACCTATGCTGGCAAGCATGCAGGAACATGGCAGGATCCGAAGGAATGGGACGAACCTACGTACCCCGGCGCCATTCACTCGCTGAATAACATTACTTTTTACCGCTCGAAATTTTCCGGTAACGCAGCCGCGCATTACTGGTATTACCCGACCTCAGAAACAGAAGACGCCCACTGGATCAGGGTCAACAAGGATGCGTATGCAGCGCCGGGCATCAATGACTTCACCAAGACCTTCGATCAGTACACGTGGGTCACTGCGCACAATGCTTATCTGGACGCCATTACTCCACAACTGGAACGCGGTATCAGGGGGTTCATGCTGGATATCCACATGGATGTGGGCGATGACAACGGGCAAAAACGGGTTCGGGTATGCCATCTGCCGGCGATCGGTGCATGCTGGAGGGACGCGCCCTTGTTAAGCGACGTGCTAAGAGAGTTTATTGCCTACATGAAGAAAGATCGAAATGCCGTCATTTCCATGCTTTTCGAATCGACGCTGAGCCCAGCCGAACTGCTCCCGGTGCTGGAAGAAGTGCCGGAAATAGCGGATTACAGCCATGTGTCCAACGGACAAAGCTGGCCAACGGTTCGGGAAATGATCGACAGTAACAAACGCCTCGTCATGTTATCGAACGGGTCAGCGGCGCAGAAGTACACGCTGGCCGGCAAACAGGCCGAGGTTCTTTGGGCACCCAACACGCAAGTTGAGAACTCCTACAACCTGGGTATAACTTCGCTGGTTCATGACTGGCAATGCAAAAGACGCTACAGCTACATGGACCTTTCATTGCGCACCCGTGACGGTGGTTTGCCGCGGCTATTCGTTCTTAATCAATTCCATGCCTGGGGCAGTACTACGCTGCATGCAGGAAACATGGACAACAACCTGACCTGGTTGCAGCGCCGGGTGGAAAACTATTGCGGCGAAGCGACCGGTTGGCGCAAACCCAACTACCTGGGCATTGACTGCAACCAGGTGGGTGACGCGCTGCCCTATGCTGCGGCGCTTTCTCAAGGCGGTCTCTATTTCTACGAAGACAACCGGGCCAACCGTGCGGGGGACACCTCCTGCGTATTGCCGGTGAATCAGGGTGGGGGCACCAGCGGCGTTCAATATGACATGAAGCTTGCCTCACGCGGGTGTGAGAACGACGAACTCCGGTCAATGGAACTTGAGGGTGTTCGAGCGGGCACGCGTATAGAACTGTACGACAACCCCGACGCAGATAAGCAGGATGACTTCACACTGATAGACGTCAAGCAATCGATTCCCATGGGCAAAAGGGTGCGAATCGATTCATTCGAGGGCTCGGCCGATACGTTCTACTACCGCAAGGTCGCCTCTCATAATAATGGGCTTGACGGTAAGGTTTCACGAATAAAAGTGCTTAACAAAGCAGACGATAACGACATAAGCGACGCAAGCATTGTGTTCTATGAAGGCAATGGGGCAACACAGAATATTGTCTGCACGGTGCCCTTCAATGCGGACAGACAATTCAAAATGGGCAGTGGCAATAACAGCTATGGCTGCGACAACGATGAAATACGCTCTGCCAAAATACTCAAGGCCGGTAAGGGATCGAGGTTCTCGGTTACCGGCAAGCCGGACGGAAGTTTTGGCCAAGGCCGTACAGGCGTAACGTTCAAACGAGCCATCTTGCTACCCATCACGATTTCGAGTTTCAACCGCAGTTACGAAAACGCGGATGTAAAAGTCTAGGTCAGTAATGGCGGTGGTCTGGACGGGAGCATTTCCTATGCCTACTTCCAGCCTCTCTCCGAGCAGAAAGGCAAACCGCCCATCAAAGAGGGCAGCACCAGACCATAGCCTTACTTTACGACGCCCTCATCGATCAACAGCTTCAGAATCGCGGCTGCGCCCTCTTCCGGGCGCAGCCCCTTCAGCACTTGGCCTGCGCCGCCGCTGGCCTTGGCAGTGGCGGCTTTCATGCGATCAGCGCCGCTCTTGGCCTTGATCACTTTCAGGCGTTTGGGCCGCGGTCTGGCTGGCTGCAGCGCTTGGTTGGTCAATAACTCATCGGCAACGACCTGAACTCTTTCGGTGTCCAGCGTGCCACGCTGTGCGGGCCCGAATGCGCTCTGTCGAGGTTTGGGAGCCGCGTTATCCACAGTGGCCAGAAACGGCAGGCGGACCTTCAGCCGACGACGCTGGCCGCGAGGCAGAGCCTGCAACACCACTGCGGTACCGTTGTTCAGCGACTCGACCTCAGCCAGACCGGTCACCAGTGGCCAGCCCAGCCTTTCAGCCAACAGAAAAGGCAGCATGCCCGACCCTTCACCGGTTTCAGCCTGACTGCCGGCCAGCACCACCTGTGCGGCAGAATCGCGGAGGTAGTCAGTCAACGCGACCAGCGCATCGGCGCCCTCGGGTTGCTCCAGCACATGCAGCTCGTTGAGCCCCATGCCAAGGTAAGCGCGCAGTGCCGGTTCTTCGGCATTGCCGGCGTGCAGTACCTGCAAGTTATCCCCAGCCAGCTGCAAGCCAAGCTCGACGGCCCGCGCATCCTGTTCGGCGCGGCGCGCACGACCCGATGTCGGGTGCGCCCCGATGGACACCAGACTGATGATCTGTACCGCATGCTTATCCACAGACACTTCAGGCTGCATCGCGCTTACCTCCGCTGCGCCAGGCTTGCACTGCGGCTATCAACGCCGTGAGCACTTCGGCGCTCTCGCCGATGACCGATAGATCAGCGCGTTTGACCATGTCGCACCCCGCATCCAGATTGATCGCAATGACCTTGTCGCAGGCGCCGATGCCCTGCAGATGCTGGATGGCCCCGGAAATACCGACGGCGACATACACCCTTGCGGTCACCCAGGTGCCACTCGCGCCTACCTGCCGCTCGCGGCCCATGAAACCATCGTCCACCGCCACCCGCGACGCCCCTTCGGTGGCCCCGAGTACCGAAGCGGCGTGATGAAACAGGTCCCAGTCTTTGACACCATTGCCGCCAGACAGAATGAATTCGGCTTCAGCCATGGGGATAACTCCGGGGTCGACGGCAACCGCTCCCAGGTCCTCTATACGCGGCAGGCTGCGCGCCACGCTTGTGGACAACTCGACCTCCAATACCTCGTGGCGGGTTTCGCTCACCGGTTCGGCACACTCTACGGCGGCCAGAATCAGACGGGCCAAAGGCCGAACCAGGTCTTCGCGCCCGGCTCCTGCCCGACTTATGCACAGCTGGTCCTTGACCTGCCAGATCCGCGTTGCAGGTCGCTCGCCGATACTGGCGGCAAAACGTCTTCCCAGCTCGCCACCGCCGCTACGGCTGTCCGGCAACAGCCAGTGGCGCGGGTTGACCTGGTTATCCACAGCTCGCGAACCCTGCACGCGCTGTTCCGGTGAATAACCGTCGAACCCGGCACCGTCGATAATCAATAACCGATCCACGCCAGCAACGTCGAACGCAGTTTCCTTGTGTTCGCCGAACACCACTGCCAGCACGGCACCTTCAGCTCCGGCAAGCTGACGCGCCAGCCCCAGCAAGTCGCGATCGTGGCTGCTCAGGCGGCCGCCGACCATATCGGGCACCACCGTGATATAGAACGCTGGCTCGACGATGGCATGCAGTGGCAACTGCACGTCGGCAGCGGCCGAACGCTTGACCGCGCCACCCTGCTGAGCGCCGCTACGGTCGATGCGCTTTATACCGTTGGGACCGATAAAACCCAGGCCATGCACGTTCTTGCGCAGCAAACCGTTTGGTCCCATCCAGCTGTTCAGCGCCGGCTGCATGGCCGCATGCAGTGGGTGCAGTCGATTGCGGGCAATCCACTCGGCACGAGGGTCGCGGCGGATAATGTCGCTCATCAGTACACCTCCGCGGGTTCACGTTTGCTGGCAACAGACGGGCTGGGGATAACTTCTTCAATCAGCGCATCGGCCACCAGCTCGGCGATATCCTTGATCAGCGGGCGTGGTTCAACCACGCCTTCAAGCATGGCCGTGCACTGTGGACAACCGACTGCTACCACCTCGGCAGCGGTTTCACGAATGTCGTCCATGCGCATGTCGGGAATTCGCTGTTTGCCGGGGATATCGGTGATCGGCGCGCCGCCACCACCGCCACAGCAGCGGGAACGAAAGCCCGAGCGCTGCATTTCCCTGATTTCTATACCCAGCGCACGCAGCACGTCACGAGGGGCCTCGTACTCGCCGTTATAACGGCCCAGGTAACACGGGTCGTGATAGGTCACGCTGGCACCTTTGTGCTGGCCCAGACTCAATGCGCCATTGCGCACCAGTTCAGCCATGAAGGTGCTGTGATGCTGCACCTGATAGTCACCGCCAAAAGCGCCATATTCGTTTTTCAGCACATGAAAACTGTGTGGGTCGCAGGTCACGATACGCTTGAAGCTGTAATTGGCCAGGGTCTGAATGTTGCGTTGGGCAAGTACCTGAAAGGTTGCCTCATCGCCCAGACGCCGTGCCACGTCACCGCTGTCGCGCTCTTCGAGGCCCAGCACGGCGAAATCGATCCTGGCCGCTTTGAGTACTTTGACAAAGGCGCGCAGCGTGCGCTGATTGCGCATGTCGAACGCGCCATCGCCGACCCAGAACAGCACGTCCACGCTCTTTCTCTCGCTGAGCAGACTCAGGTTCAGATCCGCTGCCCAGTTCATCCGACCACCCGGTGCAAAACCGCCGGGGTTATCGGTGGCGATCAGGTTATCCAGCACCTCGGCACCCTTGTTTGGCGTCGCGCCCTTTTCAAGGGTCAGGTGACGGCGCATGTCGACGATGGCATCGACGTGCTCGATCATCATCGGGCACTCTTCGACGCAGGCTCGGCACGTGGTGCAGGACCACAGCGTTTCGGCGTCCACCAGCCCGTTGACGATGGGCTGATGCGGATTGCCGCCATGCTCGCCCAGCGGCTTGCCTTTGCCATCCAGCGACGGATATGGACTGCCCGCAAATTTTGCGTCGGTGCCACCGGCAAGGCCGACCACCATGTCCTGAATCAACTTTTTCGGGTTGAGTGGCTGGCCTGCCGCAAACGCCGGGCAGGCCGCTTCGCACTTGCCGCACTGCACGCAGGCGTCGAAGCCCAGCAGTTGGTTCCAGGTGAAGTCCTGAGGTTTCTCCACACCCAGCGGTGCGGTTCGATCGTTCAGATCCAAAGGTTTCAGGCCCGTGGAACGTCCCCCAGCAAAACGCTCGGCACGCCGGTGCCAGGCCAGATGCAGCGCCCCGGCGAAAGCATGCTTCATCGGCCCGCCCCAGGTCATGCCGAAGAACAGTTCACTGATGCCCCACAACACGCCCAACCCGAGGATAACGACCAGCACCCAGCCACCAAAATGCTCGGGAAGAATGCCCGCCACCGGCAGCGTGACCAGAAAGAAGCTCGCTGAAAACGCCATGAGGCTTTTCGGCAGGCGCATCCAAGGCCCTTTCGACAAACGCGCGGGCGGATTGAGACGACGCTTATAGACAAATACCGCGCCGACAAACATCACCGCCGTCATTAGCAATAGCGCGTAGCCAAGAACGCGGTTATGCAGGCCGAAGCCGTGCACCAGAATCGCCAGCACGATTGAGGCAACCGCACCCCCTGCAGTGGCAACGTGGGTGTTGGCGATGTATTTATCGCGTGCGACTACGTGGTGCAGGTCAACCATGTAGCGCTTGGGCATGGCCAGCAGCCCGCCGAGCAAGTCGACTTTCGAGGGCCGTCCGTTGCGCCACATGCTCACCCGCCGCCACGCACCCAGCGCCGCAAGGGCCAGGGCGCTGAACAGCAGGATGGGAAGAAGGGTGTCTAGCATCACGTTGCCCTCAAGATGCAAGCTTTAAGCTGGAAGCCTCAAGCTGCAAGCTGCAAGCTTCAAGAAAAAGTACCGAGCAAAGGCTTCTACTTGCAGCTTGAAGCTTGCAACCTGTAGCTGTTCTCAAAAATCCTTGCACAGGCGCAAGCCGTCATAGATCGCTGCATGGGTATTGCGCTGCGCCACGCAGTCGCCGATACGGAACAGCAGGTAACCGTCGCCCGGCTGGCTCAATGAAGGCTGTGGCTGAATGGCGAATAGCGCATCGATGTCAATCTGGCCCTTGTTGCGCGAGCCTTCCTTGAGCGCGTAATAGATAGCTTCGTCAGGGCGCACGCCGTTCTCCACCACCACTTGATCGACAACTCGCTCCTCCTTGGCACCGGTGTATTCGTTTTCCAGCACAGCCACCAGCTTGTCGCCCTCGCGATAGACTTTTTCCAGCATCATGTCGCCGGTCATGATCACTTCCTTGGGGTACATGCTGCGGTAGTAGGTCGGGAACGAGGTTCCGCCAATTGCCACGCCCGGCTTGATGTCATCGGTGACGATCTCGACCTGGCTGCCCTTGTCGGCCAGATAGTCGGCCAGATAGTCGGCCACCGACATGCCGGTGAACTCGCAGATGGTGTCGTAGACCAGCACGTTCTTGCCGGGCGCCACCTTGCCGTCCAGCACATCCCAACTGCTGACCACCAGGCCTTCAGCCGCACCCCAGTGTTCGTTCTGCTCAAGAAACGGGTGACCGCCGACCGCCAGCACCACGATGTCCGGGCGCAGGTCGAGGATGGTTGCTCCATCGGCCGCAACACCCAGACGCAAATCTACTTTCAAGCGCGCCAGCTCCAGCTGGAACCAGCGCGTAATACCGGCAATCTGGTCGCGCTGCGGTGCCTTGGACGCGGTAGTGATCTGCCCGCCGATGAACTCCTTTTTCTCGAACAGCGTTACGTCATGGCCACGCTCGGCAGATACCCGAGCCGCTTCCATACCGGCAGGACCGGCACCGACCACCACGACCTTGCGTTTTGGCCCGGCTGATTTTTCGATGATGTGCGGCACGCCCATGTATTCGCGGGACGTCGCAGCGTTCTGAATGCACAGCACATCCAGCCCCTGATACTGGCGGTCGATGCAGTAGTTGGCACCGACGCATTGCTTGATCTGATCGATCTGGCCCATCTTGATCTTGGCGATCAGGTGCGGGTCGGCAATGTGCGCGCGGGTCATGCCGACCATGTCGACATAGCCGCCTTCCAGAATTCGCGTTGCCTGGTTCGGGTCCTTGATGTTCTGCGCGTGCAGCACCGGGGCCTTGACCACTTCCTTGATCCCGGCCGCCAAGTGCAAAAACGGCTCCGGTGGATAACTCATGTTCGGAATGACGTTGGCCAGGGTGTTGTGGGTGTCGCAACCCGAGCCCACCACGCCGATGAAATCGATCATGCCGGTGTCGTCGTAATACTTGGCGATCTGTTTCATGTCCTCGTGACTGAGACCATCGGGGTGGAACTCGTCGCCACAGATGCGCAGGCCCACACAAAAGTCGGGGCCGACCTCCTTGCGCACCGCCTTGATCACTTCCAGGCCGAAGCGCATGCGGTTCTCGAAACTGCCACCCCATTCATCGGTGCGCTTGTTGACCCGCGGGCTCCAGAACTGGTCGATCATGTGCTGGTGCACCGCCGACAACTCGACCCCGTCCAGCCCACCGGCCTTGGCACGCGCCGCTGCGCTGGCGTAGTTGCCGATCACTCGCCAGATCTCCTCCGGCTCAATGGTCTTGCAAGTCGCACGGTGTACCGGCTCGCGAATGCCTGACGGCGACATCAGGGTCGGCCAGTGATCACCATCCCAGCGCGAGCGACGGCCCATGTGAGTAATCTGGATCATGATCTTGGCGCCGTGCTTGTGCATGGCGTCGGCGAGGTTCTGGAAGTGCGGGATGATTCTGTCGGTCGCCAGATTGACCGATTTCCACCAGCCTTGCGGGCTGTCGATGGCGACACTTGATGAGCCGCCGCAGATGGCCAGACCGATGCCGCCCTTGGCCTTCTCTTCGTAGTACTTCACATACCGGTCGGTGGTCATACCGCCGTCTGTGGCATAAACCTCAGCGTGCGCGGTACTCAACACACGGTTACGGATTGTCAGTTTGCCAATCTGGATCGGCTGGAACATCGCTTCGAAAGCCATAACGCGATCCTCGATTTACAGCGGCTTGACGACAAACAGTCCGTCGTCGTGACCTTCTTCGGAACCACCGTAAACCTGCTCGGCTACGGTACGGATCGAGCTGCCGCTGGCGGCGAGTATCTGGTCCATCGCCCCGGCAAACCAGCCGGTGAACATGTAGTCGACCTTACGTCCGACCTTGCCGTAGACATACACGAAACAGGAGTGCTCAAGCTTCACGCTGGCGGTGCCTTTTTCGATATCGATGTCCTGAATCTTGAACAGCCCCCAGCCGCGTTGCGACAGACGCTTCATGTAGTGTTCGAACACGGCAACACCTTGCAGGCCGTGGCATTCGGCTTCTTTTTCACACCAGTGCCAGGCGGACTTGTAACCGGCTTTGTAGAGAATGTCAGCGTAGGCATCGGCACCCAGCACTTCTTCGATGCCCATGTGGTTGTTGACGAAAAAGTGCCGGGGCACATAGAGCATCGGCAACGCATCGGAGGTCCAGACGCCGGTTTCGCTGTCGACTTCGATAGGCAGTTGCGGGGCGATTTTAGCCATGGGGGTCAAACTCCAGATGATTCGGGTTACAACCACCGCCTGAAAGGCCGCGGGGGTTCAATTCGATAAGGTGTGGCTGGCGGATTACTCGCCCCAGACGTCGGCCAGTACGTTGACCCAGTTCTCGCCCATGATCTTGCGCACCACGCGCTCGGAATGACCGCGCTTGAGCAATGTTTCAGTCAGATTGGGAAACTCGCCCACGGTGCGGATGCCCAGCGGGTTGATGATCTTGCCGAAGCTGGTCAGACGGCGGGCATAGCCCTTGTCGTGGGTCAGGTATTCAAAAAAGTCCTGACCGTGCCCCTGGGTAAAGTCAGTACCAATGCCGATGGCATCTTCACCCACGATGTTCATCACGTATTCGATGGCTTCGGCGTAATCGTCGATGGTCGAATCGATGCCCTTGGCCAGAAACGGCGCGAACATGGTCACGCCCACAAAGCCGCCGTGGTCGGCAATAAACTTCAGTTCAGCGTCGGATTTGTTGCGCGGATGCTCTTTGAGGCCTGAAGGCAGGCAGTGGGAATAGCAGACCGGCTTTTTCGATTCGAGAATGACTTCTTCCGAGGTTTTCGAACCCACGTGGGACAGGTCGCACATCACTCCGACACGGTTCATTTCAGCGACGATCTCACGACCGAAACCCGACAGCCCGCCGTCACGCTCGTAGCAGCCGGTGCCGACCAGGTTCTGGGTGTTGTAGCACATCTGCACGATGCCGACGCCCAGTTGCTTGAAGATCTCGACGTAGCCGATCTGGTCTTCATAGGCATGCGCATTCTGGAAGCCGAAGAGGATGCCGGTCTTGCCCAGTTCCTTGGCCTTGCGAATGTCTGCGGTGGTGTGCACCGGCATGACCAGATCG
Organism: Pseudomonas amygdali; assembly: GCF_002699855.1. GTDB lineage: Bacteria > Pseudomonadota > Gammaproteobacteria > Pseudomonadales > Pseudomonadaceae > Aquipseudomonas > Aquipseudomonas amygdali. The sequence continues at coordinate 16,172 of NZ_LKBW01000256.1, forward strand.
CTGTTTTCGCGCATCAGTATCTGGCTGCTGCAGATGCTGTTGATAGTGGCCTGGAAGCCTTCCCATACCGACACCGTGCAGTTGGCCATGGTCAGGCCGCCCTTGCGCATGTCTTCAAACAGCTCGCGGTTCCACTTGGCGATGATCAGCCCGTCAATAACGATGCTGTCGGCGTGCAATTCGGCTGGGCTCATCAGGCTGTCCCCTTTTTTTGATTCCGGCGCGCCGAATCGGCTGTCGGCGCTAATGGGGTCAGCATATGCCGGAGGGTCGCGTGAACCGGGTGCAAAAACGACAGGGGGTTTGCCGAAAGCGTCAAGATGCGACAAAGGGTGACGGCGTGTCGCCCCACGATGTCGTAAACCTGTTCATTGTCTCGCGCTTGAGACAGAATCCAGCGTATCAATGGATCGGAGCGACTCGATGAAAACGTTTTTGCTGACCCTGGCCCTGATGGCAACGGCTGTGACAGGCGTACAGGCTGCTCAGAACCCGGATGTCTCGCCTTGCGACGGTGTTGACGATGACAAGCAGACTCTGGAGTGCTCGGTTTACAGCCGCACGACTGCAGAAGAATTGCTCAAGGAAAATTTCAACAACCTGCTCAAGCGTGTTCAGTCCCAGTTCGTTGCCAACAAGACGCAATTCAACGACTTTACCAGCAAACTCAAGACCGCCCAGCAAGCCTGGGAGAAGCTGCGTGACGCAGATTGCGCCGTTGAAGTCTTCCCTTCTGCGGCAGGCAGCAAAGCATTCACCATCAGTGAAAACGACTGCATTGCGCGCATGAGCGACGAGCGCTCGGAGTACCTGGAGTCGATTGCACAGGAATAACGTCTACGATGATATAACCTGCTTCTTTATATGAACGAGCTCATCAGGTTTTCTCATGATTATTTGCGGTGTAGAAATCAAAGGCAGCGAAGCTATCTTCGCCCTTGCCACTCGGCAGAGCAGCGGGCTCGCTCATCTGCCGCTGGCCACGAAAAAGATCGCGCTGGAGGACGATGAAGAGCCTGCCAACGTCAAGGCTTTCGCTACGCAGCTCGCCAGCTTCGTACGCGAACACGGCGTCAGTCACATCGCCATCAAAAAACGCAGCAAGAAAGGCGAATTCGCCGGCGGCCCGACCACATTCAAGATCGAAACCATCTTTCAACTGATGTCCGATTGCGATGTAGCGCTGATCTCGCCGCAGACCATTAATGCGCAGAACAAGAAACACGCTTTCGCCCTGCCCGATACGCTTAACAAGTATCAGCACGAAGCTTACAAGGCGGCGTGTGCGGGGTTGATGAAGAGCGTTTAAGCAACTTCAAGAGAGGACGCAGAGCGTCCAGAAAGGCATGCGACGCGGAGCGTCGCACGATAGTTGTAGGTGTTCTCCCGGACGCCGATCGTTCCTCACGCTCGCTCCAGCGTGGGAATGCCTGTCGTGACGCTCTGCGTCACAAATCTGCGCCGCGCTGCCAATTTCGAAGCGCTATAAAAAAACCCGCATTTCTGCGGGTTTCTTCAATGCGCAGTCAACTCAGTTGATCTTGGCATCCAGCTCGCCACGCGCGTAGCGTTCGAACATGGCGTCCAGGGAGATCGGTTTGATCTTCGAGGCGTTGCCAGCGGTGCCGAAGGCTTCGTAGCGCGCGATGCACACGTCACGCATGGCCGAGACGGTTTTGGCCAGATACTTGCGCGGGTCGAACTCGCTTGGGTTTTTAGCCATGAATTCGCGGATGGCACCGGTAGAGGCCAGACGCAGGTCGGTATCGATGTTGACCTTGCGCACGCCGTGCTTGATGCCTTCAACGATTTCTTCGACCGGCACACCGTAGGTTTCTTTGATGTCGCCGCCGAACTCGTTGATGATCTTCAGCCATTCCTGTGGAACGGACGAGGAACCGTGCATCACCAGGTGAGTGTTAGGGATGCGCTTGTGGATCTCTTTAATACGCTCGATCGCCAGGATGTCACCGGTAGGCGGCTTGGTGAACTTGTACGCACCGTGGCTGGTGCCAATGGCAATGGCCAGAGCATCGACCTGGGTGCGCTTGACGAAGTCAGCCGCTTCTTCAGGGTCGGTCAGCATCTGGCTGTGGTCCAGAACGCCTTCCGCGCCAACACCATCTTCTTCACCGGCCATACCGGTTTCCAGCGAACCCAGCACGCCCAGCTCACCTTCCACGGAAACGCCGCAGGCGTGAGCGAAGGACACTACGCGACGGGTAACGTCGACGTTGTAGTCGTAATCGGCTGGGGACTTGCCGTCTTCACGCAGCGAGCCGTCCATCATCACCGAGCTGAAGCCCAGCTGGATCGAGCGCTGGCAGATGTCAGGGCTGGTGCCGTGGTCCTGGTGCATGACCACCGGGATGTGCGGGAATTCTTCGATCGCGGCGAGAATCAGGTGACGCAGAAACGGCGCACCGGCGTATTTGCGGGCACCGGCAGAAGCCTGGACGATCACCGGGGAGTCGGTCTTGTCGGCCGCTTCCATAATGGCGCGCATCTGTTCCAGGTTGTTTACGTTGAAAGCTGGAACGCCGTAGCCGAATTCGGCTGCGTGGTCCAACATCTGGCGCATGCTGATAAGTGCCATTGTCTGTCTCTCTCCCGGTAGGATCGTTAATCGAGCAAGCCTGCCGTAGTGGCGGCTGCCATTCAAGTTATAAGCTCAGCCACGAAGGCTGTGCGTGTGTGCCCGAGATCCGACTTATCTGGCCTTGCAGCCGCGACCGATCAGATCGTTGGTAGCGTCCCAATAGATCAGGCCCTCGCTACCCTTGTTGACGAATGCCAACACATTGTTGCTGTAAAGCGTTCCGCTGGCAGCGCCGGGTTCAGCCTTGAGCCTGAACACCTGATCGCTCTGATTCAGACGAACATCGACTTCCTTTTTGGCCGAATCGATGTAGCGCCAGTTGACCTCTGCATTGCTGTCACACACCCAACGGTTCCAGGGGTCATTGTGCTGCGATGTGCTCAGGCTCGAACAACCGCCAAGCACTGCCAAAACCCCAAGGGCAATCACGCGTCTCATTACATCTCCTGGCTGCCCTGCGAAACGCGGTGTATGCCGGTCGTTTCAACTGTCAGGGGCAGTTCTGTTCCTGTTTACGGTCGTCGGCCGGCTCACCCGTTACATGTGCCTCGACCCGTTGACTGTTTTCAGTCGTCGGCACATTCACAGAGGCCGGGCTGAATATCTGACAGGTCTTGGCATGCGAGCCAGAACCGGTACAACCAGCCAATACAACGCAGCTCATCAGAGCCAGGGCAGCGATCTTCATGGCGAAACTCCTTTGCCGGAAAAATATCCACTCTTTAAAGACCGCCCAAGCCCGTCAATGTTGCCAAACGGATTTCAGACCTGGCTCACAAACATCCTACATTGCCTGTTCTGGGCATGAACTCGTAACGATCCCATACCTGCGGACCGCCACGCTTGTAGATGACCGGCACTGTTTCAGCCTGCCAGCCAGCCTGATAACAGCTTAACTGGAGCGGTTGGCTCGGGGAGTCGCTCTCCACCTCTTCAACCGCAGGTTTGCCCGCGCAACCGGCCAGCAAACCTGCGATGAGAAACCACGGTAACGCCCTGACCATTGACCACTCCTTGTCCAAGGCTTTCATTCAAGCCTTGGCGCGTTGTTCGAGCACTTCTACCGCTGGCAGAACCTTGCCTTCCACGAACTCGAGGAATGCACCGCCACCGGTCGAAATGTAGGAAATCTGTTCTGCAACACCATACTTATCGATAGCCGCCAGTGTGTCGCCACCGCCCGCGATGGAGAACGCCTGGCTTTCGCCAATGGCCCTGGCCAGCGTTTTGGTGCCTTCACCAAACTGATCGAACTCAAAAACGCCGACCGGACCGTTCCACAGGATAGTCCCGGAAGATTTCAGTAATTCGGCGAAATGCGCAGCAGTTTGCGGGCCAATATCGAGAATCATGTCGTCATCGGCGACGTCAGCGATCAGTTTGACAGTAGCGGCAGCGCTCTCGGCGAACTCCTTGGCAACCACCACGTCCGTCGGCAATGGCACGCTGACCTTGGCGGCGATGGCGCGAGCGGTGTCGAGCAGGTCAGGTTCGTACAGCGATTTACCGACCTTGTGACCGGCCGCAGCGAGGAAGGTGTTGGCAATGCCGCCGCCGACGATCAACTGATTGCAGATGCCGCTCAGGCTGTTGAGTACGTCAAGCTTGGTGGACACCTTGGAGCCGGCAACGATGGCAGTCATCGGCTGAGCCGGAGCGCCCAAGGCCTTGCCCAGCGCTTCAAGCTCGGCGGCCAGCAACGGGCCTGCCGCTGCCACTTTGGCGAATTTGGCAACGCCGTGGGTCGAGCCCTCGGCACGGTGAGCGGTACCGAAAGCGTCCATCACGAACACGTCGCACAGGGCCGCATATTTCTGTGCCAGCTCGTCGGCGTTCTTTTTCTCACCCTTGTTGAAGCGAACGTTCTCGAACAGCACGACGTCGCCGGCCTTGACGTCAACGCCGTCCAGATAATCGGCAACCAGCGGAACATCACGACCCAATGCCTTGCTCAGGTAATCGGCAACCGGCTTGAGGCTGTTTTCAGCAGAGAATTCGCCCTCGGTCGGACGACCCAGGTGCGAGCAGACCATGACGGCCGCGCCTTTTTCCAACGCCAGCCTGATGGTCGGCAGCGAGGCAAGAATACGTGCATCACTGCTGACAACGCCGTCCTTTACCGGGACATTGAGGTCTTCGCGGATCAGTACACGTTTACCTTGCAGATCGAGGTCAGTCATCTTCAAGACGGTCATGAGCATTCCTGTTTTTTTACTGTTATTGGTCAGCGACGCGCAGAAAGTGATCGGCGACGTCGAGCATTCGGTTGGCAAAACCCCATTCGTTATCGAACCAGGCCAGCAGATTGACCAGCCTGGGACCGGAAACGCGGGTCTGACTCGCATCGACAATCGCCGAATGCGGGTCATGGTTGAAATCGCAGCTGGCGTGCGGCAACTCAGTGTAGGCCAGCAGTCCCTTGAGCGGGCCGCTGGTGGCGGCCTCACGCAAAATACGGTTGATCTCGACAGCGTCGGTGTCTCGCGACATTTGCAGCGTAATGTCCAGGCAAGACACATTGACGGTCGGAACACGAACAGCTTTGGCCTGAATTCGGCCGGCAAGTTCCGGAAGCAGCCGCTCGATTCCGCGCGCCAGACCGGTGGACACCGGAATGATCGACTGAAACGCCGAGCGCGTACGGCGCAGATCTTCGTGGTGATAGGCGTCGATTACCGGCTGATCATTCATTGCCGAATGGATGGTCGTGATGGTGATGTACTCAAGGCCGATGGCCTGATCCAGCAGACGCAGCAGCGGCACACTGCAATTGGTGGTACACGACGCTGCGGAGACCAGTAATTCCCGGCCAGTCAGCTTCTGCTGGTTGACGCCGAACACGACAGTGGCGTCGACATCCCGCTCGCTGGCCATCGGCTGAGAGAACAGCACCCTCGGCGCACCGGCATTCAGAAAGCGCTGGCCGTCTTCGCGAGTGTTGTAGACACCGGAACACTCAAGCACAAGATCGACCTCCAGCCCGGCCCAGTCGATGCCTTCCGGCGTCGCACTGCGCAGAACCTTGATGCGGTGATCATTGATATGCAGGTATTGCCCCTCGACCCGCACTTCGCCGGGAAACCGGCCGTGTGTGGAGTCAAAGCGCGTGAGGTATTCGAGACTGGCCATGTCGGCCAGATCATTGATGGCAACCACTTCAAACCCGGCCTTGGCCCCTCGCTCGCACAGTGCGCGAACGACGCAACGACCAATACGGCCGTAACCGTTCAGAGCAACTTTGTAAGGGCGGGGCTGGGGCATGAAGTTTTCGCCAGGGAATAACAGTCATGTGGGAGCGGACTTGTCCGCGAATGGCAGCACTCGGTTCAGCTGATTTACCGAGTTGCTACATTCGCGAGCAAGCTCGCTCCCACAACATCAACATCAACGTTACATAGCTGATCAGTCTTCAAGCAGCTCTTCAGCCGTGCTCAAGACGTTTTCCAGCGTAAAGCCGAACTCTTCGAACAAGGCTGACGCAGGGGCCGACTCGCCGAACGTGGTCATGCCGATCACGCGACCTTCCAGACCCACGTATTTGTACCAGTAGTCGGCGTGAGCCGCTTCGATGGCAATACGTGCACTGACCTGCAGCGGCAGAACAGCCTGCTTGTAGGCCGCATCCTGAGCTTCGAAGATGCTGGTGCATGGCATGGAGACCACACGAACGTTGCGACCCTGCTCGGTCAGCTTGTCATACGCCTGCACAGCCAGACCGACTTCAGAACCGGTCGCGATCAGAATTAGCTCAGGCTCTGCAGCGCAGTCACGCAGTACATAGCCGCCACGGGCAATGGCATCTATTTGCTGCTGTTCACGCGCTTGGTGAGTCAGGTTCTGACGCGAGAAAATCAACGCGGATGGGCCGTCATTGCGCTCGATGGCGTGTTTCCAGGCCACTGCCGATTCCACGGCATCTGCCGGACGCCAGGTGTCCAGGTTCGGCGTGGTACGCAGGCTGGTCAGTTGCTCGATCGGCTGGTGAGTCGGGCCGTCTTCGCCCAGACCGATGGAGTCGTGGGTGAATACATAGATCACGCGCTTCTTCATCAGCGAGGCCATACGCACCGCGTTGCGAGCGTATTCCATGAAGATCAGGAAGGTTGCGCCGTACGGCACGAAGCCGCCGTGCAGGGCGATACCGTTCATCATGGCGCCCATACCGAACTCACGAACACCGTAGTGCAGGTAGTTGCCGTTAGGGTCTTCGCCAGTGATGCTCTTGCAGCCTTTCCAGATGGTCAGGTTGGAGCCGGCCAGGTCGGCCGAACCACCGAGAATTTCAGGCAGCAACGGGCCCAATGCGCTCAGGGCGTTCTGGCTGGCCTTACGGCTGGCGATGGTTTCGCCTTTGGCGTTGACTTCGGCGACATAAGCAGCGGATTTCTCAGCAAAGTCAGCAGGCAACTCGCCGCTCATGCGACGGATGAAGTCGTTGGTCAGTTCAGGGAAAGCGGCGGAATAGGCAGCAAAGCGCTGATCCCACTCGGCTTCGGCAGCCAGGCCTTTTTCTTTCGCATTCCACTCGGCGTAGATATCAGCCGGAATTTCGAAAGGACCGTGGTTCCATTTCAGGGCCGCGCGAGTCAGGGCGATTTCGTCCGCACCCAGCGGCGCACCGTGGGATTCTTCCTTGCCCTGCTTGTTCGGCGAGCCGAAACCGATGGTGGTCTTGCAGCAGATCAGTGTTGGCTTGTCGCTCTTGCGCGCAGTGTCGATGGCTGTCTTGATTTCTTCAGGGTCATGGCCGTCGACATTGCGGATCACCAGCCAGCCGTAGGACTCGAAGCGCTTCGGCGTATCGTCGGTGAACCAGCCTTCGACTTCACCATCGATGGAGATGCCGTTGTCGTCGTAAAACGCAATCAGCTTGTCCAGTTGCAGCGTGCCGGCCAGGGAAGCGACTTCGTGGGAAATACCTTCCATCATGCAGCCATCACCCATGAACACGTAGGTATGGTGATCAACGATGGAATGGCCTGGGCGGTTGAACTGTGCAGCGAGGGTTTTCTCGGCAGCGGCAAAACCGACAGCGTTGGCAAAGCCCTGACCCAGCGGACCGGTGGTGGTCTCGACGCCTGGGGTGTAGCCAAACTCCGGGTGGCCCGGTGTGCGGCTGTGCAGTTGACGGAAGTTTTTCAGGTCGTCGATGGACAGGTCGTAGCCGGTCAGGTGCAGCAACGAATAGACCAGCATCGAGCCGTGGCCGTTGGACATGATGAAACGGTCACGGTCAGCAAACGCAGGGTTTGCAGGGTTGTGCTTCAGATAATCACGCCACAGAACCTCGGCGATATCCGCCATGCCCATCGGGGCACCCGGATGGCCGCTGTTGGCTTTTTGCACGGCATCCATGCTTAGGGCACGAATAGCATTGGCACGCTCACGACGGCTTGGCATCGCTGATCTCCTGGGAATTGTAAAATTAGGATCGGAAAAAAGACGGCCATTTTCCCTCAGGGACAGGCCGGGGGCAATCACAGATAGTCGACCATAGGCTTTTTTCCGGGGTTACGGACATTATTTGCCCTGTAAAGACTGGATTACCCATCAGCGCAACAAGTTCAGAATGCCTGACCGGTGCCACCCATCCAGCAATATCAAAACTTTTTGATATTGCCCTTGCAGCGCTCCGGATCGCTCTCTAGACTGCGCAGCTATGAACCTGCGTGTACCTGCCATTCGCCATGATGCATGCGACGACCTCTCTGCATTGTGCAAGGCCGGCGGAGATCCCTTGCGGCTCAACGTACTGCGTGTGCTGACCAACGATTCGTTCGGCGTGCTTGAGCTGGCGCAGATTTTTGCCATCGGTCAGTCCGGCATGAGCCACCACCTCAAGGTGCTGGCGCAGGCCGATCTGGTTGCAACGCGGCGTGAAGGCAATGCGATTTTCTACCGTCGCGCCCTGCCCCACACTGAATTGCCGGGTGGCAGGCTGCATGCGGCGCTGCTTGATGAAGTGGACACGCTGAACCTGCCGGACGACGTACAGAGCCGCATAGGCCTGGTGCATCGACAACGTGCACTGGCTAGCCAGGATTTCTTTGCCCGTACTGCCGAAAAGTTTCGTGCCCAGCAAGACCTGATCGCCGGTCTGGCGCAGTACAGCGAAAGCCTGCTGACCCTGCTCGACAAACTGAGCTTTGGTGCGCAGGCAACCGCTCTGGAAGTAGGCCCCGGTGACGGCGGCTTCCTCCCTGAGCTGGCGCGGCGCTTCGGTCAGGTCATCGCGATGGACAACAGCCCGGTGATGCTGGACCTGGCGCGTGGCGTCTGCGAGCGCAAGGCGCTGGCTAACGTTGAGCTGAGGCTGGCCGATGCACTGACCGACGCTAAAGTCAGTGCCGACTGCGTCGTCCTCAACATGGTGCTGCACCATTTCGCAGTCCCGGCCCAGGCCCTGAGGCAACTGGCCGAACACGTAAAACCCGGCGGTAGTTTGCTGGTAACAGAATTGTGTAGTCATGACCAGAGCTGGGCCAGGGAGGCCTGTGGCGATCTCTGGTTAGGTTTCGAGCAGGAAGACCTGGCCCGTTGGGCCATCGCTGCGGGGCTAGTTCCCGGGGAAAGCCTTTATGTAGGCTTACGTAATGGTTTCCAGATCCAGGTTCGCCATTTTCAGCGACCGGCTGGCGACACTCACCATCGGTAAAATGAAGGAAACCCGTAGAGATGAGCGAATATTCACTTTTCACCTCCGAGTCCGTGTCCGAAGGACATCCGGACAAGATCGCCGACCAGATTTCCGACGCGGTTCTGGACGCTATCATCGCTGAAGACAAATACGCCCGTGTAGCGTGCGAAACACTGGTCAAGACCGGTGTGGCAATCATCGCTGGCGAAGTGTCGACTTCGGCCTGGGTCGATCTGGAAGACATCGTGCGTAACGTCATCCTCGACATCGGCTACAACAGCTCCGACGTCGGTTTCGACGGCGCGACTTGCGGCGTGATGAACATCATCGGCAAACAGTCGGTAGACATCGCCCAAGGCGTTGACCGCAGCAAGCCTGAAGATCAGGGCGCTGGCGACCAGGGCCTGATGTTCGGCTACGCCAGCAACGAAACCGACGTGCTGATGCCAGCACCGATCACCTTCTCTCACCAATTGGTGCAGCGTCAGGCCGAAGCGCGTAAATCCGGCCTGCTGCCGTGGTTGCGCCCGGATGCAAAATCCCAGGTTACCTGCCGTTACGAAAACGGCAAGGTTGTCGGCGTCGACGCCATCGTACTGTCGACTCAGCACAACCCGGATGTGTCCTACAAGGACCTGCGCGAAGGCGTGATGGAGCTGATCGTCAAGCACGTCATCCCTGCGCACCTGCTGCACAAGGACACCCAGTTCCACATCAACCCGACCGGCAACTTCATCATCGGTGGCCCGGTAGGTGACTGTGGCCTGACCGGCCGCAAGATCATCGTCGACACCTACGGCGGCATGGCCCGTCACGGTGGCGGTGCATTCTCCGGCAAGGACCCATCGAAGGTTGACCGTTCGGCTGCTTACGCCGGTCGTTACGTGGCCAAGAATATCGTGGCTGCCGGTCTGGCCGAGCGTTGCGAAATTCAGGTGTCCTACGCTATCGGCGTGGCCCAGCCGACGTCGATCTCGCTGAACACCTTCGGCACCGGCAAGCTGTCCGATGACAAGATCATCAAGCTGGTCCGCGACAACTTCGACCTGCGCCCATACGCCATCACCACCATGCTCGACCTGCTGCACCCGATGTACCAGGCCACTGCGGCCTACGGCCACTTCGGCCGTACCCCGGTCGAAATGACCGTTGGCGATGACACCTTCACCGCCTTCACCTGGGAAAAAACCGACCGCGCCGACGCCCTGCGCGCCGCTGCCGACCTGTAAAAACCAGTAAAAAAGCCTCGAGCGACCTGGTCGTTCGGGGCTTTTTTTCGTCTGGCGATTATCGTGCGACGCTCCGCGTCGCATGCCGTTCTGGACGCTCTGCGTCCGATCTTGAATACGCGGCGCAGCACAGATCTGTGACGCGGAGCGTCACGCACTGCATTCCGACGCTGGAGCGTGCGGAACGATAACCTCAACTATCTCAACTATCTCAACTATCGTGCGACGCTCCGCGTCGTATGCCGTTCCGGACGCTCTGCGTCCTGTCATCAAACAGGCCGCGCAGGGCTTTGGCAAAACCCGGTAACCAAGCAACCCGTCTATAAACAACACCAGCAACTAGCCTCATCGAGCCCATTCCTAAAGCAAGGATGCTTCGATGTTGCCCACCATTCGCCTGATGACGTGTGCCCTTCTGTTTCTTCTGCCCGGCCTCGGCCATGCCAGTCAATGCCCTGACTGGCCTGCAGCCAAGGCGCGCAGCGAGGTCACAAACTTGCAACAGCAGATGGCTGCGTGGGACGACAGCTACCACCGCCAGGGCATTTCGCACATTCCGGACGAGCTCTACGATCAGGCGCGGCAGAAGCTGAACCTGTGGCGCTCGTGCTTTGCCGTTTCCACCCCAGAGGCCGATCCGCTAAAGACAGCAGTTGGCCCGCTGCCTCATCCCGTACCGCACACGGGCGTCAACAAGCTGGCCGACGAAAGCAGCGTCAAGGACTGGCTCAAGGGCCGCAAAGACCTGTGGATTCAACCCAAGGTCGATGGCGTGGCAGTCACACTCGTTTACGAAAAAGGTCAGCTGGTGCAGGCGATCAGTCGCGGCGATGGGCGCAAGGGCCAGGACTGGACTTCGCAGGCACGACTGATAAAAGCCATTCCTCAGCGTTTGCCCCAACATGACTCCCTGATCCTGCAAGGCGAGCTGTACTGGCGGTTGACCGATCATATTCAGGCAACATCCGGCAGCGTCAACGCGCGCAGCAAGGTGGCAGGCATGCTGGCCCGGCAGACAATCAGCCCGCAGCAGGCTGATGCCATCGGGCTATTCGTCTGGGACTGGCCGAACGGGCCTACCGATATGGCTCAACGACTCGCAGGCCTGCAAGCCATGGGCTTTGAAGGCAGCGAGGCGTACACGCACTCACTGGAAAATCATGTTCAGGCTGCGAGATGGCGCGAGCATTGGTACCGCAATCCTCTGCCGTTCGCGACAGATGGCGTGATCATGCGCCAGGGCCAGCGCCCACCGATGCAACGCTGGCAAGCCAGTGCGCCTTACTGGATCGCGGCCTGGAAGCACCCTTACGCACAGGCACTGGCCGAGGTGCGCAAGGTCAGCTTCAATATCGGTCGCAGCGGCAGGATTACCCCTGTGCTGGAGCTGACCCCGGTACGTCTCGACGACCGTACCGTCAGCCGCATCAGCACCGGCTCACTGCAACGCTGGCAAACACTGGATATAAGACCTGGCGATCAGGTAGCCGTGAGCCTGGCCGGGCTGACGATTCCGAGACTCGACGGCGTGATATCCCGCGCGGCTGAACGAGTTGAAATGATCACTCCGCAAGCCGACGACTTTCATGAGTTGAGCTGCTGGCAAGCCACCCCAGGCTGTGAAAGCCAGTTCCGCGCCAGACTGATCTGGCTCAGCGGCAAGAAAGGCCTTGCGCTGCCCGGCGTCGGTCCGGGGACCTGGGACAAGCTTATTGAAAACGGCCAAATAGAGAGCCTGCTCGATTGGATGACCCTGAATCATGCTGAGCTTGCTAACATTCCCGGCTTCGCAGAGCGCAGCAGCGCTAAACTGCTCGCCAGCCTGCAAACAGCGCGTGAACGGCCGTTTCAGACGTGGCTCAAGGCCATCGGACTGCCGCCCACAGGAAGCGCAACACTTCCTGACAATTGGCAGGAACTGGCCGGGCGTAGCGTTGAGCAATGGCAAGCAGAGCCGGGCATAGGGCCTGGCCGGGCAGCGAAACTGAGGTCTTTTTTTCAGGCCCCAGAGGTGCAGGCATTGAGCTATCAATTGCAGGCTCAGGGTATTTCAGGTTTTAAGTAGCGGACGTCCATTTTTTGGTCCGTATTCAAACGGAGTTCATATGCAGTTTTTATCACCACTGATCCTTTTCACCAGTTGCACGCTACTGGCTACAACGCTGCTGGCAGATGAGCAGGCACCCGCACCTTCCGAGTGCCAGATCAAAAGCCAGGAAATCAGCAGCAAGATTCAGGACGCCAAGACCGAAGGTAACAAGGCCGAGCAGGTCGGGCTTGAGAAGGCCCTCGCCGAGGTCAATGCCAACTGCACCGAAACCTCATTGATCAAGCAGAGAAAGCAAAAGGTGCTGGACGCCAAGCAGGAAGTCAGCCGCCGCCAGACCGACTTGAACAAGGCCATGGACAAAGGTGATCCGGAGAAGATCAACAAGCGCAAGGACAAGCTGGCCGAGTCGCGCAAAGAGTTGCAGGAAGCCCAGACCGACCTTGAGAAGGTCCAGCCTGACGATTGATCAAGGTTGCGGCGCTGCTGCTTATCGGCAGCGCCGCAACCTGGCTGTCAGGATACGGCCGGGAAAGCCGACACGCCGAACAGCGCGACGATGAGCCCCATGCCCACCAGCCAGACTATCGAACGCAGTGCGGCGAGATCAGCCAGATAGAAGATGATGTACAACAGACGACTGGTGATGAACAGCACCGCCAGCACATCGATGGTCACCAGCTGCGCATTGCCGGCAATGTGCGCGATGATGACCGCTGCGGCAAACGCCGGTGTCGCTTCATAGCTGTTGAGCTGGGCAGCATGCGCACGGCGCGGGAAACCCTCCAGCTTGTCGAGAAAGGCGCGCGGGTCATGATTGTGTCCGCTGCCGAATTTGCCGCTGCCGAACTTGGCGATACCGGCACACATAATCGGCAGCAGGATCGCGACCAGCACGCACCAGAAAGCAACTGTCATACGTCCATCCTTATAGGTTCAGCTTCATCTGAAGCATCCGGGCAATACCCGCTCACAAGCTATGAGCCGGGGGGCAGCGAAAGGTTCTTGAAGAACGACCAGCAACCTGACGCATTACACCAGTTTAGGAAAGATCAGGCTGAACGTCGTGAAGTGTCCGGGCTCGCTCTCGACCGTCACCTGCCCTTCATGCAGGCTCATGATGGGACGCACAATCGCCAGCCCAAGCCCCGTCCCGCCCTGCTGTCGCGCGCGGCTGACATGAACCCGATAGAAGCGATCGAACAGCCGCGACAGATGTTCGGCATCGATACCATCGCCCGCGTTGCGCACCGCCAGTGACACTTCATCTGCATGCGTGGCAAGGGTGATGGTAATGACACTGCCGGACAGACCGTGGCGAATAGCGTTGGACAGCAGGTTCGAAATCGCTCGCTGAATCATCAGCCGGTCGCCTGTTGCCTTCGCGTTACCCTGAACCTGCAAGGTGATGTCGCGCTCTTCCGCCGAAGATGAAAACAGCTCGGCGACCTTATCGGCTTCTTCGCGCAGGTCGATGACCTCAACCGGCAACGGCGCGGCAGGCTGGCTGACACTGGCCAGAAACAGCATCTGGCTGATCATGCGCGACATGCGCTCCAGTTCCTCGGTGCACGATTCCAGCGCCTGCTTGTACTCTTCCGAAGGGCGCGGCCTGGACAGCGTGTCCTGCGCCTTGCCCATCAGGTTGTTCATGGGCGAGCGCAACTCATGCGCGAGGTCGTCCGAGAACTGCGCCAGTTGCTGCACATCGCCGTCCAGCCGGTGCAGCATGAAATTGACCGCATGCGCCAGGTCGCGCAATTCATCAGGCAGGCCCTTCAATTTCATGCGATGAGACAGATCGCGAGCCGAGATCAGTGCCGTTACTTTTCTGAAAGCACCCAACGGCCTGAGACCACGACGCACTACCCACCAGGCACCGAAGCCGACCAGCAGCAAGATCAGCGGCAGTATCAGGAAAGTCGATTTCAAATAAGCGTGCAGCAGCGTGCTGTCACTTTCCCGATCCATCGACAGCCTGACGAGAATATCCTGCCCTGTCTTGAGGTGTATTTCCCTGTAACCCATCAGAATCTTGTGGCCGTGTACCGACTGCAACTCCTGAAAGCCTTGAGGTATGTGATCTGCCTCGGGGACAGGCAGGTTCCGGCCTTCCTCGTTACCGACCATCATCAATTGCTGCCGAGGATTGCCCGCGTCGAGCACCATCAACGAGTAGCTGTCGTGTCCGATGATCTGGTCACGCAGGGTATGAGGGTATTGAACAATGTCTTCGATGCCGAGAAAGCCCTCGCTCATGCTGTGTTCGATCTGCGCGAACTTCTCGTTCAGGCTGTCTTCGGCGCGCAGATCGAGCTGACGGGAAATAGCCGCATAAGCGAGCATTTCCATTACCAGCACCAGGCACGCAATCAGCGCAGTAACGGTCAGCCCCAGGCGCGTCGACAGACGCGTCGGTTTCATTCACGCACTTCCAGCACATAGCCCACGCCGCGCAACGTGTGGATCAGCTTGGTCTCGAAAGGATCGTCGATCTTCGCGCGCAGGCGACGGATCGACACTTCCACCACATTGGTGTCGCAATCGAAGTTCATGTCCCTGACCAGAGAAATGATCTGCGTACGCGACATGACTTCCCCGCTGTGACGCATCAGCAGGTGCAGGAGCGCGAACTCCTTGGTGGTCAGGTCGATGCGCTGGCTGCCGCGAAACGCCCGGTGCCGCCCTTGATCAAGCTCCAGATCGCCAACCGGCAACACCTTGGAGGTGGTGGTCTGCTCGCTGCGCCGCATCAACGTGCGGACCCTTGCCAATAGCTCGGGAAACTCGAACGGCTTGACCAGATAGTCATCCGCGCCCAATTCCAGACCCTTGACCTTCTCTTCCAGGCGCCCTCGTGCAGTGAGCATCACGCGCGTACTGACCGTCTTCCTCAGGCGACTCAATACCTCCCAGCCGTCCATTTCCGGCAGGTTCACATCCAGTATCACCACATCGTAAGCCTGATGCTGCGCGAGATAGAGGCCATCGAGCCCGGTTGCAGCGATATCGACGATATAGCCACTTTCGGTCAGACCCTGATGCATGTACTCGGCAGTTTTCGGCTCGTCCTCTACGACAAGGATTCGCATAACCAGGCTTCCTGTTTGATGAACGGATGATGACGATGCCGTGCAGTGTACTGAAAAGAAACGCTTATCTTGCTGGATAACAAAATCGTAATTTTCCAGCAATCCCTGTGATAGCTCCGGTTACATAAAGTCCCCACAGCCAACTTCAGCGCCAAGGTGCCTGTTTGTTTTTTGTTTTGATGGGGTGCTTCATGGACAGGGTAATTCATGCGACTGAAGAACAACGTACGCACTCCGCGTACCGGTCTGGTAACAGGGTGCCCGGCATGAAAGTCGCCGCACTTTGTCTGCTGCTGTTGCCATTTGCTGCTCCTGGCATCGCAGCAGCCCAGGGCATCAGCCTGGCTCAGGCGCTGGAAGCAGCCTTTGCGCGCAACCCGGAACTCGCCGCCGCGCAATGGGAGATCGGCGTCGCCGAAGGTGATCGCCAGCAGGCCGGGCTGATTCCCAACCCGGTGGTGTCGTGGGAGGTTGAAGACACACGCCGCGAGACCAGGACCACCACCGTGATGCTCAGCCAGGCACTGGGCGGCAAGCGCGGAGCACGCATCGAAGCCGCCAGCAAGGGCCAGGACGCCGCCCGGCTGGAGCTGGAGCGACGCGGCAACGAACTGCGGGCCGAAGTGGTTCAGGCGTTCTACGCAGCGGCGCGGGCGCAGGCAGGTCTGGACCTGGCGCGCCAGTCCAGAACACTGGCAGAACGCGGTCTGCAGGTTGCCGAAGGGCGTGTTCGGGCGGGCAAGGTGTCACCGGTGGAGGCCACGCGCGCTCAGGTGCAACTGGCTGAAACCGACCTGCTGGTAAGGCGCGCCGAGACCCTGAAGATCAACAGCAACCGTGAACTGGCGCGCACCACAGGTTCGCCGGTCGCCTCTTTTGAGCGTCTGGAATACACCGATCTGTCGCCGGGCAAGCTGCCACCGAGCGCAAAGCTACTGACCGCCATCAACCAGTCTGCCGAGCTACGCCTCGCTCAGGCGCAGATAGAACAGCGCGAAGCCGCGCTGGGTTCAGAACGCGCCAAGCGCATCCCGGACCTGGCCGTCAGCGTCGGCAGCCAGCACAGCCGCGAAGAGCGCGAGCGGGTCAACGTCGTGGGCCTGTCGATGCCGCTGCCGTTATTCGACCGGAATCAGGGCAACGTACTGACAGCATCACGCCGGGCCGACCAGTCACGCGACCTGCGCAATGCCGTTGAGCTCAAGCTGCGCACCCAGACCCAGTCCGCCCTCGATCAGTGGAGCACCGCGGCGCAGGAAGTCGAGTCCTTCAATCAGGTCATCCTGCCCGCCGCGCAGCGCGCCGTCGACACCGCAACGCGCGGTTTCGAAATGGGCAAGTTCGGTTTTCTGGAAGTGCTGGATGCGCAACGAACGCTGATTTCAGCGCGCAGCCAGTACCTGGAATCGCTGGCAACCGCCACCGAAGCCCGAGTGGCTGTCGAGCGAATTCACGGTGATCTCAACCGGTTCAGCTTCAACCCCTGACTGTCCTTGTCCGCCTATATCGAGCGTATCGCAAGGTGCCGCAAGCGCCTGATCGCCGGGAGCCTTTATGAACAACAAACGAAGCATTGCCATCACGCTGGCGGTGGTGGCCATTATTGGTCTGGGCAGTCTGACGCTGAACCCGCAGATGCTGCCCTTCGCAACTGGAACAGAGGCATCAGGCGAGAAACACGACCATGACGCCGAGCCAGGTCATGCCGAGGAGCAAGGCCACGGCAACGAGGCGAAAACACCAGGCGCCGTAGCGTCAGAATCTTCCCATGAAGAGGAAGAAGGACACATCGAACTGAGCGCAGAGCAGATCAAGACTGCCGGCATCGAGCTGGCCACCGCCGAGCCTCGACAGATGAGCACCACTGTGACCTTCCCCGGCGAAATCCGCTTCGATGAGGACCGCACCGCGCATGTCGTGCCTCGGGTCAGCGGTGTGGTCGAATCAGTGAAGGTCGATCTGGGTCAAGCCGTGAAAAAGGGTCAGGTGCTGGCAGTGATTGCCAGCCAGCAGATCTCCGATCAACGCAGCGAACTGAACGCCGCACAACGCCGCCAGGAACTGGCCCGCCTGACGTTACAGCGCGAGAAAAAACTCTGGGAAGACAAGATTTCCGCCGAGCAGGACTACTTGCAAGCGCGCCAGGAGTTTCAGGAGGCCGACATCAACCTGGCCAACGCCCGGCAGAAGATCAGCGCCATCGGTGCCAGCCTGAACCCATCCGCGGGCAATCGCTACGAATTGATCGCGCCATTTGACGCCATGGTCGTAGAGAAACACCTCGGCATCGGCGAGATGGTCAGCGAAGCGAGCAATGCCTTCACGCTGTCCGACCTGTCGCGTGTCTGGGCCACCTTCGGCGTAGCGCCCAAGGATCTGGACAAGGTGGTGGTCGGTCGTCCGGTCATCGTCAGCGCGCCCGATCTGAATGCGCGGGTCGAAGGAAAGATTGGTTACGTCGGCAGCCTGCTGGGCGAGCAGACTCGCGCTGCCGCCGTGCGCGTGACCCTTGCCAACCCGCAGGGTGCCTGGCGTCCCGGCCTGTTCGTGTCGGTGGAAGTCGCCGCCGAGCAGACCAGCGTGGCGGTCAGCATTCCCGAGTCTGCGATTCAGTCGATTGAGGACAAACCCTCGGTCTTCGTACGCAACGCTGAAGGTTTTCAACTGACACCGGTAACCCTCGGTCGCCGCGATGGCGGCCATGTGGAAATCGTCAAAGGCCTGGCTGGCGGCACACAAGTGGCTGCTGCGGGCAGTTTCATCCTCAAGTCGGAGCTGGGCAAAGGCTCCGCCGAGCACGCCCATTGATCTGCGTCACACGAGTACACCTCCATGTTTGAACGGTTGATTCAATTCGCGATTGAACAGCGCATCGTTGTGATGCTTGCTGTGCTGCTCATGGCTGGGCTGGGCATTGCCAGTTACCAGAAACTGCCTATCGATGCCGTCCCCGACATCACCAACGTACAGGTACAGATCAACACGTCGGCACCCGGTTTCTCGCCGCTGGAAACCGAACAGCGCATCACGTTCGCCATCGAGACCAACATGGCAGGCCTGCCCGGCCTGCAACAGACGCGCTCGCTGTCGCGCTCGGGCCTGTCTCAGGTCACGGTGATTTTCGAAGACGGCACCGACCTGTTCTTTGCCAGGCAACTGGTGAGCGAGCGCCTGCAGATTGCCAAGGACCAGTTGCCTGAAGGCGTCGACGCGATGATGGGGCCGATTTCCACCGGCCTCGGCGAGATCTTTCTGTGGACGGTCGAGGCCCGAGAGGGCGCACTGAAAGAAGACGGCACGCCGTACACGCCGACCGACCTGCGGGTGATTCAGGACTGGATCATCAAGCCGCAATTACGCAACATACCGGGCGTGGCCGAGATCAACACCATCGGCGGTTTTGCCAGGCAGTATCAGATTGCGCCCGATCCGAAGAAGCTGGCGGCCTACAAACTGACACTGAACGATCTGGTGGCTGCGCTTGAGCGCAAAAACGCCAATGTCGGCGCAGGTTACATCGAGCGCGGCGGTGAGCAACTGCTGATACGCGCACCGGGCCAGCTCGGCACGGTGGACGATATCGCCAACATCGTCATCGCCAACGTGCAGGGCACGCCCATCAGGATCAGCAGCGTGGCCGAGGTCGGTATCGGCAAGGAAATGCGCTCCGGCGCAGCCACCGAAAACGGCCGTGAAGTGATGCTTGGTACGGTGTTCATGCTGATCGGTGAAAACAGCCGGACGGTGTCACAGGCCGTAGCCGCCAAACTCGCCGACATCAATCGCACACTGCCCGAAGGCGTCGAGGCGGTAACGGTTTACGACCGCACCAACCTGGTCGAAAAAGCCATCGCAACAGTGAAAAAGAACCTGATCGAAGGCGCGATTCTGGTCATCGTGATTCTGTTCCTGTTTCTGGGCAACATCCGTGCTGCGCTGATCACCGCCATGGTGATTCCGCTGGCCATGCTGTTTACTTTCACCGGCATGTTCACCAACAAGGTCAGCGCCAACCTGATGAGCCTAGGCGCGCTGGACTTCGGCATTATCGTCGACGGCGCGGTGGTGATCGTCGAAAACGCGATCCGCAGGCTGGCGCATGCCCAGAAGAAATACGGCCGCATGCTGACCCGCTCCGAGCGTTTCCACGAGGTCTTCGCCGCCGCCAGAGAAGCCCGTCGGCCGCTGATTTTCGGCCAGTTGATCATCATGGTCGTGTACCTGCCGATCTTCGCCCTCACCGGTGTGGAAGGCAAAATGTTCCACCCTATGGCGTTCACTGTGGTCATTGCCCTGCTCGGTGCCATGATCCTCTCGGTGACCTTCGCGCCTGCCGCCATCGCCATATTCGTCACCGACAAGGTCAAGGAAGAAGAAGGCTTTGTGATGCGCACCGCTCGCCAGCGCTACGCGCCGATACTGAGCTGGGTACTGGGGCATCGCTCGATAGCGTTCGGCTTGGCCTTCGTGCTGATTGTCTTGTCGGGGTTCACCGCCAGCCGCATGGGCAGCGAGTTCATCCCAAGCTTGAGCGAAGGCGACTTCGCCTTGCAGGCGCTGCGGGTGCCCGGCACCAGCCTGACCCAGTCGGTGGACATGCAGCAGCGTCTGGAAAAAGCCATCATCGACAAGGTCCCGGAAGTGCAGCGCGTATTCGCCCGCACCGGCACCGCCGAGATCGCCGCCGACCAGATGCCGCCCAACATCTCTGACAGCTACGTGATGCTCAAGCCCCAAAGCGAATGGCCTGACCCGGACAAGTCTCGCGAAACGCTGATCGCCGACCTGCAAAAGGCCGCCGCCAGTGTGCCGGGCAGCAACTACGAACTGTCCCAGCCGATCCAGTTGCGCTTCAACGAGCTGGTTTCCGGAGTGCGCAGCGACGTTGCAGTGAAGGTCTTCGGCGACGACATGAACGTGCTCAACCAGACCGCAGCAAAAATTGCCGCCACCCTGCAAAAAGTGCCAGGCGCTTCAGAAGTGAAGGTGGAACAGACCACCGGCCTGCCGGTACTGACCATCAACATCGATCGCGACAAAGCCGCGCGTTACGGCCTTAACGTGGCCGATGTGCAGGACGCCATCGCCATTGCGCTGGGCGGTCGTCAGGCGGGAACGTTGTATGAAGGCGATCGCCGCTTCGACCTGGTGGTGCGCCTGTCCGAGCAACTGCGCACCGACGTGAACGGGCTCTCCAGCCTGCTCATTCCGGTGCCTGCGAGTGCCAACAGCAACCAGCAGATCAGCTTCATCGCACTGTCCCAGGTCGCCAGCCTTGATCTGGTATTGGGCCCGAACCAGATCAGCCGCGAGAACGGCAAGCGTGTCGTTATCGTCAGCGCCAACGTGCGCGGCCGGGACCTCGGCTCGTTTGTCGAAGAAGCAGGCACCACCATCGACAGCGGCGTGCAGATCCCGGCGGGTTACTGGACCAATTGGGGCGGCCAGTTCGAGCAACTGCAATCGGCCGCCAAACGCCTGCAAATCGTCGTGCCAGTAGCATTGCTGCTGGTGCTGGCGCTGCTGTTCATGATGTTCAATAACCTCAAAGACGGCCTGCTGGTATTCACCGGCATCCCGTTCGCCCTCACCGGCGGCGTCATGGCCCTGTGGCTGCGCGATATTCCCCTGTCGATCTCCGCAGGCGTGGGCTTCATCGCCCTGTCGGGCGTGGCGGTGCTGAACGGTCTGGTGATGATCGCCTTCATCCGCAGCCTGCGCGAAGAAGGCCGCTCGCTGCACGACGCCATCACCGAAGGCGCCCTCACCCGCCTGCGCCCGGTGCTGATGACCGCACTGGTCGCATCCCTGGGCTTCATCCCCATGGCCCTCGCCACCGGCACTGGTGCCGAAGTGCAGCGACCGCTGGCGACGGTGGTGATTGGCGGGATTCTGTCGTCGACCGCGCTGACGTTGTTGGTGTTGCCGGCGTTGTATCAGTGGGCGCATCGGCGGGAGGAGGATGAGGTCGAGGCGTTGAAGCAGGGTTTCAAGTAACCGCCAAAGCTTCAGGAGGCTCGTGATAGAGCATCCTGAAGCTTTCACCTGCCCGCAGTGAACTTTCAGTTAAAGGAAGGTCGAAACACTCGCCATTGAAAGTAGCGTTCGTCCGTAGCTTTTATCCCACAGGATTTTCAGGGCTTTCCTGCTCATAAGTCCGCTCAGAGATATAGTCCGGTCCCGTTAAAGTGCTTATCGTCCAGTTACAAATGGGCCACGCGGCAGTACGTTGCCTGCGTAAGGAGATGTAGCAGTTGATGAACAACGTTCAAGCCGCATGACGCGCACCAGTCTCTACGACCGTATCTCTGAACGCCGACTGGCTGACGAAGCACTGGCGCGCGAGTAAACCGAGCGGGCTGCCGCTCAACAGGCGCTCGACATCATTCAGGCGGCTATCCCTGTCCCACAACCCTTGCTCGACGCACCCTGCAGTTTCAATTTTGGCGGGTTCCGCTTCGGCTTTCCGGAAGGGTTCGGGTGCAGCGCGATCGATGCCACCATTCAAGTCGATGGAGAGCCTGTGGTGGTCTCCATTCAGCGCAGCGATGTACCTGAAGAGGCGAACCTTGCCGGGGCGTTCGCCGAAGCGGTCAAAGCACTGCAGCCGTTGTATGGCAATGTCCGAGTCATCCGCCAGTATGAAACGTTACTGGCAGGGAATGCCGCGCTGGCGCTGGACTTCCATTTTCGCGTGGGCTTCGAAGAACGGCATGGACGCTTGATCGGTTCCATCGTACCGGTCGCCGATCAAAACGAACGCCAGTGGCTGAGCGTGGGCTGCGTAATCGACTCAGAAAAAACCGCGCTGAAAACATGGCTGCTGGACTTCGACGTCATGCTTGAAGGTATGACGGCCCCCTGAGCTCTACTTCATCGCTGACAGGACACGTTTTAATGGACTATCCGTTGCAGAGCATCAGCGTCACGTGGCTGATCGGGCCTCCACTACTCGCGGGCTACAGGAGTAATTGCGATGTTTGAGGCAGCCCGGTTACTGGATGAGATCGAACACACCGGTGCACTGACGGGCTTTTTGCTCGGCGCAGTGGTGGGTATCGCGGCAGTGGCATATGTGTCATTCACCTTCGTCACGTGCGGGTTCGGCGGGATTCTACTGGGACTGGCCGTCGGCCTGGCAGGCAACGCCCTTGCAAGTCTTGGGGAGGCCATAGGCAGCGCCTTCAGCTCTCCAGCGGGGCAGATCGAGTCTGCCTCGCCCAACGTGTTCATCAACGGCCGGCCTGCTGCTTTTGCTATCGAGAGCACCGCCGTGTGCGACAAGCACTCACCCATCGTCAAGGTGGCCGAAGGGTCCAGCAACGTCTTCATCAATGGCCTGCCCGCAGCGCGCAAAGGCGACAAACTGACCTGCGGCGCGAAAATCGGCACCGGCTCGCCCAACGTCTTCATCGGCGGAGGTACCCAACGCTACCTGCCGGTGGATGACGAAGTCTCGGCGATGTACCGCTACACCGTGGACATTCTGTTGATCGTGGCGGGCGGGGCCAAGGCCGTCACCAGTATCGCCAAACTGGGTATGCAGGCGGGCCTGAAAGCTGCTGGCCCTTGCGCACTGCGCTTCATGGGCGGTGTCTTTCTGGGGGACGCGATTTTTCGCTTCGGCGTTGCCCCCCTGGCCGAAAAAGTGCTGGGTGGCCTGCACGGCAACCCGGTCGACACCACCACTGGGCGCAAGCTGTTGATCGATGAGTCCGACTTCGGCCTGCCCGGCCTTATGCCCATCGAATGGACGCGCTTCTATGCCAGCGACCTGACTGTCGACAGCGCACTGGGCAAGGGCTGGGTATTGCCCTGGGAACAAAGCCTGCGCCGAAAAGGCAGCTTTCTGTACCTCAGTGACAATCAAGGCCGCAGCGTGCCGTTCGTGACACTGGACTACAACCAGCGCATCTACAACGCACAGGAACAGCTGTATCTGGTGCGTACCGAAGGCGGTCATTACCTGCTGCAAACGCTGGACAACGTGTTCTATTACTTCGGCGAAGTGCCCGACGACAACCAGCCGGTGCCACTGGAACGTATCGAAAACGCCCTCGGCCATTTTCTGCATTTCGTGCGCAGCGAAGACGACGTTCTGACCGACATCTGCGCCACTGGCGGGCAACGCGTACACCTGCACTACGACGAAGTGACCAGCCGCCTGAGCACCGTCAAGCGCATCGTCGACGACAAAGCCGTTGAAACACTGGTGCGCTATGGCTACGACAGCAACGGCCAGTTGAACAGTGTATACAACCGCAATGGCGATGCCGTGCGCAACTTCAGCTACACCGACGGGCTGATGACCCGCCACGCCAATGCACTGGGGCTCAGTTGCGAGTACCGCTGGGAAACACTCGACGACAAGCCCCGCGTAGTCGAACACTGGACCAGCGACGGCGAGCACTTTCAGTTCGATTATGATTTCGAGGCGCGCCAGACGCGGGTGACGGATGTATTGGGTCGTCGTGCCGAAGTGACCTGGAACGCGGACCGCCGCGTCGTCGCCAGCACTGATTTCGGCGGTGAGCAGTACCGTATCGCGCTGGACGACACCGGCAATATCAATAGTCTGACGCTGCCCGACGGCAATCAACTGGGCTTCGAATACGATGATCTGTCACGCCTCACGGCAGAGACCGACCCGCTGGGCCGAACCACGCGTTATCAACATCACTACAAGACCACGCTGGTCAAACAGATCACCTACCCTGACGGCGCCGTGTGGAAGGCCCGTTATGATGAGCGAGGCAACCTCGTCGCCGAGATCGACGCACTGGGTCACAAGACCGAATACCTCAACGGCGAGGACGGCTTGCCCCATACCATCGTCGACCCGACGCTCAAGTCCAAATACCTGTGGTGGAACAACCTCGCGCAGGTAGAGCGCTTTCAGGACTGCTCGGGCAAAAGCACGTATTACCGTTATGACGAGCGCCATCAACTGGTCGCCGTTACCGATGCCCTGAACAACACCACCACGCTGGAGCGCAAACCCGGCGGCGAAGTGCTGCGCATCGACCACCCGGACGGCACCCGCGAGAGCTTCACCTACAACGCTCACGGTCAGGTTCTGACACACACTGACGGCAAGGACCAGACCACCCATCTGGCCCGCAACGCACGTGGCCTGCCGACCAGACGTCAGGACCCTAAAGGGCTGATGGTCGCCTACCAGTACGACAAAGCCCTGCGCCTTGCGGCGCTGAGCAATGAAAACGACGCCACTTACACGTTCGCCTACGATGACTCCGACCGGCTGATCGAAGAAAAACGCATCGACCAGTTGACCCGCCGTTTCAGCTACAACCTTGGCGGGCATCTGACTCAGGTCGAAGAAACCGGCTACGGCGAAAAAGGCGAACGGCCACAGCGCAGCACGTATTTCGAGCGCGACCCGATTGGTCGACTGCTGGCCAGACTCAACAACGACGCCCGACAGGATTTCGCCTACGACGACAGCGACCGCTTGCTGTCCATCCAGCGCACGCCCACTGACGGCGGCAGAAAACTCGGCATCACTGCCGAAAAACTGGAATTTGCCTACGATATTCTGGGCCGCCTGACGCAGGAGACCTCGCCTCAAGGCGCACTGAACTACGACTACGATCCACTCAGCAACCTGACCACGCTGACCCTTCCTACCGGCCAGCACCTGAACCACCTGTATTACGGCAGCGGTCATCTGCACCAGTTGAACCTCGACGGCCAACTGATCAGCGACATGGAGCGCGACGACCTGCACCGCGAGATCTATCGCACGCAGGGCAAACTCACCAGTTGCTTCGGCTACGACGCCCTTGGCCGCAAAGCCTGGCAGTACGCAACCACCCTGCCCGCTGAAAAACTCTCACAGATCCAGAACCCGCTCATAAAGCCCGAGCGCTACGTAGAACACGCCTACAACCCGATCCACCGCCGCTACGAATACGACCCAGCCGGCGAACTGAGCCGCACCCTCGACAAACTGCGCGGCGAGGTCACCTACGAATACGAAGCCAACGGCCGCCTGCTTGAACACAACCCCGAAAAACGCTTCGAAGGCGAAGAATTCCGCTACGACGCCGCTGGCAACCGCCTGAACTTCAACACCAACCGCTTCGACCGCGTCAAAGACAACCGTCTAAAGCAATGGAGCAACCACGAATACAAGTACGACGCATGGGGCAACCTGGTCGAGAAAATCGTCGGCATCGTCCGCTGGCAAACCTTCACTTACGACAGCGAAAACCGCCTGGTCAAAACCGAGACCACGGCCAACAGCCATGTGGAAAGCACCAGTAGCTATCAATACGACAGCCTGGGTAGGCGGGTCGCTAAACAGTCGGAGATCAAAGGCCAGAGCGACCAGAAGCGCTTTCTTTGGCACGGTCTGAGGATGCTGCGTGAAGAGGGTCCCGAGCACAGCAGCTTGTATCTCTATGAGCCTGGCAGCTATGCCCCGCTCGCCCGTGTTGATCAACGCGAGGGCGAAACCGGGAACAGGGTTTACTACTTCCACACCGACCAGATTGGTACCCCGCTGGAGATGACCGACGCCGAAGGGCAGATCGTCTGGCAGGCGAAATACCGGCCGTGGGGAGCGATTGAAAAGCTGGTGGTGAACGAGGTCGAGCAGAACCTGAGGTTTCAGGGGCAGTATTTCGATGTCGAGACAGGGCTTCACTACAACACGTTTCGGTATTACGATCCTGAGATTGGGCGGTTTATAACGCAGGATCCAATTGGGTTGAGTGGTGGGGATAATCTTTATCTGTATGCGCCTAATCCTTATGGGTGGGTTGATCCTTTAGGTCTTTGCAACGGTTCCGGAAATGGCTCACTAGAAATTGCACCGGGCAAATTTGACTACCTATTTGGCCGCGCAGCTAGTAACGCTCATAATGCAGCCAGATCGAACCAGCTTGCTCTCGAAATGAAGAGACTTGGTGTTCCTGATACTACTTCTGGCCGTCAGATGCTAACTGAGCATTTGGCGTCATCCACAAAAACCCAAGGCAACGTTATGAGTACTTTTTCCAACCAGTATGGGATGTTTGAGGTCAGAGAATCCCTATTCATAGGCCCATCGGGTCGAGCAGCCAACTTCAAAAGTACTTTCCAAATACTTGATAATGGAACTCGCAAACTTATAACCTTAATACCCGTTCACTAAGGAGTGACTATGAAATTTCCGAGCCCCGATGATTTCTTAGAAGAATTTGGCATTGAGCCTGTCGAGATGGATACCAGCTCAGCTCTATTTTGTTATAATATAAAATCGAAAAACAGTGAGATTGAAGCTGATATATCCTTCAGTGCCGTAATGCGATCTTTTCAAATAGCACTTTATGTTTCAGCGAAGGAAACTGCCATAGTATCATCAGAAAATGTAGAATCCATTGAATTTATGCGCACTAGTTCCGGAGCAGGAATTCGCGTAATATTTGATATATGCGAAACCATTTCAGAAGCTCAGATTTTAATTGAACCTGAACTGAGCTGTCGTTGGTGGACATTACGGAATGCATGAGCACCTTAGAATTCCATATGCCTTTCAATTTACTTCATTATTAAGATGATCAATCAAGCCCCCCATTATAGAAGCTGCCCTCTACGCTTCTTGGGGCAGCATTGGGCAACAAAGACGGGTTGCTCCCGTAGTTAAAAGATGTAAATCGTTGTCACTTTAGAGCTTTTGAAGCGGTTATTGCCAGCACTGTAAATAATAGAGGGCAGTAGACATTGAGCTTGACTTAATATATGACAGCGGCGGCGTACAAAATATATATACCAATAATGCCTATCGTCAAGGCAATAAAATACTAGAAAGCATACTTGAGAACACATATGAAAGATAAAGATTCTTCAAACCAAGCCCTGTAAACTATCGAAAAGTTCATGCAAGAAATGAACGTTTGGGAAGCCGAGCTTTTCAGACTAAGAAAAAAGAGCTAATAGAGGGTAAAGATAATTTACCTCTAAAGAAAGCTTACAGAAGCAAACTAGAAGCAAACTAGAAGCAATACTAAAAACATGCAATAGAAGACAAAAGCAACTTCTGCAGACTAATAGACTTAGGCTATACGAATCCACCCACATACGACCCCAAAAGCGATATATTGAAAAAATCGCTAATGAAAAAATTTTGTTACTATAATAGCCCAGCAAACGATTAGAACAGAAACCTTATCGAAAATAACATTAAAACTCCAAAACAATAAATGATTGATAACGAAAAAGAAAATCTTAAGCCATGATGAAAGATCGCAACGCGCACCATTATAAGTCAATTGGCAACAATGTAACTCTTACTAATAAAAAAGAGTACTTACAAGCTAAAAGTTCGGATCTAAGCCATGAACCTTGCCTGACTGGTTGATTTTGTGCGTATGGCGCGCTCTAATTGGTGAGATATATCCTGAAATAAGAGCAATCGCTATTTCTCTAACGGATGATCGAACACTATTTATTTGTTACTATCTTGACAGGCCACCCACAGACTTTGACTGGGAAAGCTTAGAGGTCGTATCTACAAATATTTCAGCATCAATTGGTCAAGATAAAATCCTCCAAATAGACCTGGAGTGTAAGTTTGACTTGAGTCCAATCGGAAGTCTTGAGCATCTTGAAGGTTTTGTCTACTGCCGTCGGGAGTATGAGTCATAGGGGCAAGCGGACCATCTAAAAAAACAGCATGGTCAAAAGCAAGGTCCAGAATCAATCTTTTCGGATATTGCTCAAAATATCCAACAAGCAAACAAACTGTATATTTACGGGCCCGACAGCTATGCCAGCAGCCCATGCTGATCAACAGAAAGTTGAAGTATAGGACTTTATTACTTTCACATCGAAAAGGCTGGTAAAATCTTGGAGATTGCGGGTGATGAGAAAAAATAATCGCGCAAAGCTTGAGGTGCTCAATCCAAATGAACTCTAAAACAATCAACCAAGAAACCATTGAAAACATATTAAAAGCTGACGACATAGATATACACACAGCCAAAGTCCTAGAACAGGCTAAGGCACATGTTGATTTTATACACGGGTTAAATCTTGAAATCTACAACATAAATGGAAGCTCAAGCATGAGACAAATTGTAGATTACAGAATAGACACTCTCGAGAAAAGCGGCAGGACCTTCTACGGAGCAAAGGAATGCACACTAAAATTAGGAAGATTGGCACCAGACCACCCAGTTAGCTGGATCGCTAAAAAGATGGAAAACAACATCTTAGTTTTAATAATCGACCGCAAATCTAACGGCGTTATACATGCAATGTCGACCACGGCTAAAACGACCTAATACTAGGTATGTAGAGCACAATTACGACTTTGCCTAAGCAGCTACTGAATTAAAGTTGGCATAGCGTGGACGCCCCATGGCCTTGAATCATATCAATGCACAAAGAAAACTCGCCTCATCATTTGGTGAGTTCATCAGCGGGTTGAAAAATGAAGATGAGGTAGATCTCTGATTCCCTTGCCCTCGGGAGTATCAGTTTTTTTGTGTTCGGGCTGGTTAGGGCCTGCCGTCAGGCAGGCCCTTGTTTTACCAGCTCGG
>NZ_LKBW01000257.1 GCF_002699855.1 Pseudomonas amygdali
TGCATGCCAACGCAGAGCATTGGCACGATGGTGCTCTGACGATTATCGTTCCGCACGCTCCAGCGTGGGAATGCCATTCTGGACGCTCTGCGTCCGCTCTTGAATATGTGGTGCGGCGCAGACCTGTGACGCAGAGCGTCACGAACTGCATGCCAACGCGGAGCATTGGCACGATGGTGTTTTGACGATTATCGTTCCGCACGCTC
>NZ_LKBW01000258.1 GCF_002699855.1 Pseudomonas amygdali
CCTCGGCAAGCAACTCGTCACGCGAACGCGATTCATCGTCGACTGGAGCGGAATTCACAGGGGGAAGGGTCGTCGTCGTCTTTCTTGGGCGTCCAGCTTTCTCAGGGGGCTTTGAGGAGGCATTAAGCGCACCTTCGTCAAAAAGGCGCTGCCATAGATTGATGATGCCGAACTGACGGATATCGAACAAGGCCGCTGTCTGGCGC
>NZ_LKBW01000259.1 GCF_002699855.1 Pseudomonas amygdali
ACGATCAGATGAAATTTCATAACGGTCAGTCATGATGGCCCTCTTGGCAACCAGAGGACATCATTTTAACCAAGGCGACTTTTCAGACAAACCCTAGTGCAGAGTGAGGAGGGGCTGCCGATCAACCCCGAGGATGACTGAACCGCCCCGGGTTTCTCGGAGACTCCAACCTTTGAGAGGATGGAGCGATGAAAAAACTACCGAA
>NZ_LKBW01000260.1 GCF_002699855.1 Pseudomonas amygdali
GCCACACGCATCAACTGCTTGAACGCCGACGGCGTCTGGTTAAGCACTGTGACGCGCTGTTCCACCAGCAGCGCATGGAAGTCTTCCGGCGAACGGGTCACTTCGCGCGGCACGATCACCAGTCGGCCGCCATGCAGCAGCGCGCCGAAGATTTCCCATACCGAGAAGTCGAAGGCGAACGAATGGAACAGCGTCCACACGTCCTTTTCGTTGAATGTGAACCAGTCATCCGTGGCAGCAAACAGGCGCATCAGTAGCGTCCACACGTCCTTTTCGTTGAATGTGAACCAGTCATCCGTGGCAGCAAACAGGCGCATCAGGTTGTGATGAGCGAGCAAGGTACCTTTTGGCTTGCCGGTCGAGCCCGAGGTGTAGATCACGTAGGCCAGATTGTCCGGCGTGGTCTGGTTGACCGGGTTTTCGGTGCTGTAACCGTCCAGCGCATCCGCCAGATCCAGTTTCTGAACATGTGCAGGAATCGGTAACTGGCCCAACAAATGTGCTTGAGTCAGCAACAGTTCGATGCCGCTGTCGTGCATCAGAAAGCTCAGGCGATCCTGCGGGTAATCCGGGTCCAGTGGCACGTATGCGCCACCGGCCTTGAGGATCGCCAGCATTCCCACGATCATGTCCAGGCTGCGTTCAGCGGCCAGCCCCACGCGAACATCCGGGCCGACGCCCTGCTCGCGCAGTTTATGGGCCAGCTGGTTGGCACGGCTATTGAGCTGTTGATAGCTCAATTGCTCGGCGCCGAAGTTCAGGGCAATGGCGAGCGGCGTGCGCCCGGCCTGGGTTTCGATACGTTGATGGGCGCAATATTCACTTGGATAAACCGCAAGGTCGCGGTTCCAGTCGCGCAGGGTGTCTTGCCGCTCATCGACGCTCAACAGCGGCAGATCAGCGATGCGCTGGTTGACGTCGCGGCACATGCCGGTCAGCAGGTTGCGCCAATGCCCGGCCATGCGCTCGATGGTTGCGGCGTCAAACAGGTCGGTGGCGTAGGTCAACGAAGCGGCCAGGCCGTTCGGGCGTTCGCAGGTGTCCAGGGTCAGGTCGAACTGCGCGGTGTGTTTGTCGGACACCTGATATTCCAGGCGCAGACCGGCCAGTTCGCGGGCCTCGTTGTGGCCTTCGCTCTGGTGGTTGTAGGCCACCTGAAACAGTGGGCTGCGGCTCAGATCGCGCTGCGGTTGCAGGGCTTCGACCAGTTGTTCGAACGGCAGGTCTTGATGGGCCTGGGCCTGCACAGCCGTGTGTTTGATCTGCTGCAGCAACCCGGCCACGGTGGTTTGCGTATCGAAGTCGGCCTTGAGCACCTGAGTGTTGACAAAGAAGCCGATCAGCCCCTGGGTTTCGCTGCGGGTGCGGTTGGCGACGGGCACGCCGACGCGTATATCGGCCTGACCGCTGTAGCGGTGCAACAAGGTCTGCAACGACGCCAGCAACAGCATGAACAGGGTGATGCCCTGCTGCCGCGCCAGAGTCTTGAGGTCGTTGAGCAGCGCGGCATCCAGCTCGACATTCAGTCGCGCTCCGTCGTAGCTGCGCAGCGCCGGGCGCGGTCGATCGGTGGGCAGCTCCAGAATCGGCTGCTGCTCGCCCAGCTGTTGCTTCCAGTACGCAAGCTGGCGTTCCTGCTCGCCCATTTCCAGCCAGTTGCGCTGCCAGAGGGC
This sequence comes from Pseudomonas amygdali, assembly GCF_002699855.1. GTDB lineage: Bacteria > Pseudomonadota > Gammaproteobacteria > Pseudomonadales > Pseudomonadaceae > Aquipseudomonas > Aquipseudomonas amygdali. The sequence continues at coordinate 1,674 of NZ_LKBW01000260.1, forward strand.
ATAGTCGGCGTACTGAATCGGCAACGGCGTCAATTCGGCCTTGCGGCCCAGTGTGGCGGCCTGATAGCACTGCATCAGCTCGTCGACCATGATCGGCATCGACCAGCCATCGGAGACGATGTGGTGCTGGGTCAGCACCAGTACGTGCTCCTGCTCGCTCAGTTTGAGCAGCCTGACCCGCAACAGCGGCCCGTGTTGCAGATCGAAGTGCTGTTGCACTTCCTGATCGACATAACGCTCGACCGTTTCGCCAGCCGCCAGTTGATCAACTTCGAGCGCAAACGACGACGCCGGATGCACCACCTGCAACGCCTCGTCGCCCTGCTGTTCAAACGTGGTGCGCAGGGTTTCGTGACGCTCGATCAGGTGTTCGACGCTACGCCGTAATGCCTCGACATCCAGCGCGCCATGCAGGCGCAGTGCCAGCGGAATGTTGTAGGCCGCGCTGTGCGGTTCCAGTTGCCAGATGATCCATTGCCGCTGCTGCGCATAGGAGAGCGCAGACGGGGTCTGCGTCTCCCGCACAGCGATCGGCGTGACCCCGTAGAGATTCACCCCCTGACGCTTGAGCAGGACCGCCAGCGCCTTGCGTTCACGGGCGGACAGCGATTTAACGGAGTCAAGCAACTGTTGCACTGGGGTCTCTCCTGCTAAGCAATCAAATTATCAATTTCCTCCGCTGATAAACGTTTGAGTGCCTCCAGTGATTTAGTCAATTCGTCCAGCGCATGGTCACTTTCGCCATTTTTTTCGTGCAGAGTGGCGCAGAAGTCCGCCAGCACCGGCTGTTCGAACAGGTCCTTGAGGCCGACCTCGCGCTGCAACTGCTCACGCACTCGCACCAGTATCTGTACCGCCAGCAGCGAGTGGCCGCCGAGTTCGAAGAAGTTGTCGCTACGCCCGACCTGCTCGACCTTCAGCACATCGGCCCAGATCGCCGCCAGTTGCTGCTCAAGCTCGCCTTGCGGAGCGATATAGGCCGCTTGCAACCGGCTGGCATCCGGCGCGGGCAGCGCCTTGCGGTCCAGCTTGCCGTTGGCGGTCAGCGGTGCGGAGCGATATAGGCCGCTTGCAACCGGCTGGCATCCGGCGCGGGCAGCGCCTTGCGGTCCAGCTTGCCGTTGGCGGTCAGCGGCATATTGTCGAGGACGATGAAATGCGTCGGCACCATGTAATCCGGCAGATGCGACCGGAGTTCGGTCTTCAGGGTTTCGCGCAGGCTTTGCTGATCGTGATCAGGCTGGGCTGGCACTAGATACGCTGCCAATTGCCCATCCACGGCCAGCACGATCACTTCGCGCACGGTCGGGTGCGCTTGCAGCCGCGCTTCGATTTCATTCCACGGCCAGCACGATCACTTCGCGCACGGTCGGGTGCGCTTGCAGCCGCGCTTCGATTTCACCCAGTTCAATGCGGAAACCACGGATCTTCACCTGATGGTCGATACGCCCGGCGTATTCGATCACTCCGGCAGCGCGATAACGGGCCAGGTCGCCGGTGCGGTACAGGCGACCGCCGTCGCTGGAGAACGGGTCCGGCACGAAGCGTTCGGCAGTCAGCGCCGCGCGGTTGTGATAACCCCGCGCCAGACCCGCATGGCCAATGTGCAGTTCGCCGCTGCAACCTTGGGCGACCGGATTGAAATCAGCGTCCAGCACATACCAAGAGAGGTCTGGAATCGCCTCGCCAATCGGGCTGGCCGGGTTTTGCGTGTCGGCCTCGGTGATTGGTCGATAAGTGACATGCACGGTGGTTTCGGTAATGCCGTACATGTTGATCAACTGCGCTGCCTGATCGCCGAAACGGTCGAACCACGGCTTCAGGCTGGCCACGTCCAGCGCTTCGCCGCCGAAGATGACTTTTTCCAGCGACATCGGCGCAGGCGAATCACATGCCACACGCATCAACTGCTTGAACGCCGACGGCGTCTGGTTAAGCACTGTGACGCGCTGTTCCACCAGCAGCGCATGAAAGTCTTCCGGCGAGCGGGTCACTTCGCGCGGCACGATCACCAGTCGGCCGCCATGCAGCAGCGCGCCGAAAATCTCCCACACCGAGAAGTCGAACGGGTCACTTCGCGCGGCACGATCACCAGTCGGCCGCCATGCAGCAGCGCGCCGAAAATCTCCCACACCGAGAAGTCGAAGGCGAAGGAATGGAATAGCGTCCACACGTCTTTTTCGTTGAATGTGAACCAGTCATCCGTGGCAGCAAACAGGCGCATCAGATTGTGATGGGCGAGCAAGGTGCCTTTCGGCTTGCCAGTCGAGCCGGAGGTGTAGATCACGTAGGCCAGGTTGTCCGGCGAGGTCTGGTTGACCGGGTTTTCCGTGCTGTAACTGTCCAGCGCATCCGCCAGATCCAGTGTCTGAACATGTGCAGGAATCGGCAGGTGCCCAAGCAAATGCGCCTGGGTCAGCAACAATTCGATACCGCTGTCCTGCATCAGAAAGCTAAGGCGATCCTGCGGATAATCCGGGTCCAGCGGCACGTATGCACCACCGGCCTTGAGGATCGCCAGCATCCCTACGATAATGTCCAGACTGCGTTCAGCGGCCAGCCCCACGCGAACATCCGGGCCAACGCCCTGCTCGCGCAGTTTATGGGCCAGTTGGTTGGCGCGGCTGTTGAGCTGTTGATAGCTCAATTGCTCGCCAGCAAAAGTCAGGGCGATGGCCAGCGGCGTGCGCTCGGCCTGGGTTTCAATGCGTTGATGGGCGCACTGCCCGGTCGGGTAATACTGCACGCTTTGCGTCCAGGCAGTCGGCAGGGTCAGCTCGCCGAGACGCGCCGTTGCGGACGCACTGAGGCTTTGCAGCAATTGTTCGAAATGCGCTGCCAGTTGCAGAATGCCTTCTGCACTGAAGTGTTGCCGGTCGTAACTGAAACGTACCGACAGCACGTCGTTGGCCTCGACCACCAGGGTCAGCGGGTAATGCGCTTGCTCCTGATTGCGCAGGTCGCTGAACGTCAGACCGTCCGGCGCGCGCTGCAAGGCTTCAGACACCGGGTAGTTTTCGAATACCAGTATGTTGTCGAACAGCGCCTCGCCACTGTTGCGTGCCCAGCGCTGGATGTCAAACAGCGGCGCGTGCTCATGCTCGCGCAGGGCAATGTTCTTCGCCTGCACCTGCTGCACCCAGTCGCCGACGGTCTGTTCCGAACGCGGGCTGGCGATCACCGGCAAGGTGTTGATGAACAGGCCCAGTTGCTCCTCGACGCCCGGCAATTCAGCCGGACGCCCGGCCACCGTCGCACCAAAGGTCACTCTGGACTGACCGGTATAGCGTTGCAGCAGCAACAGCCAGGCGGATTGCACCAGCGTATTGAGGGTCACGTGCTGCTCGCGGGCAAACTCGCTCAAGCGCCGGGTGCCGTCGGCGTCGATCAGTTGAATGTAATCGCCATAGCCCTGCTGATCGGTTGATGTTTTGAAGGCTTGCAGCAAGCGGGTCGGCTCATCCAGTTCAGCCAGCTCTGCGGTCCAGAAGCGCTCGCTGACATCAGCGTCCTGATCCTGCAGCCACTGGATGTAATCGCGATAACGTCCCGCCTGTTTCGGCGGCGTCTGACCGCTGTAGCGTTGCAGCACTTCGCCCAGCAGCCGCGAGCTGCTCCAGCCGTCCATCAAAATATGGTGACTGGTGTAGACCAGCTGCCACGCGTCGTCGCCAGTGCGCACTACCGCCAGGCGCAACAGCGGGCCGTGCGCCAGATCAAAACCCTGCTGACGGTCGGCCTGCGCCCAGTCGTCGAGCCAGTTTTGCGGCTTGCCACGCGCATCCAGCTCGACAAAAGGCAGTGTGATCTGACGTTGCACGACTTGCAGCGACTGTTCGCTCTGGCTGACAAAGCAGCTGCGCAGCACTTCGTGGTTGTTGACCGCTGATTGCCACGCGTTATGGAAACGCGGCACATCCAGCCCGCTGATGCTCACGCGCATCTGGTTGATGTAGTTGCCCGCGCCCTCATCGAACAGCGAGTGGAACAGCATGCCCTGCTGCATCGGCGACAGCGGGTAGATGTCTTCGATCTCGCCCGCAGCAATCGGCAAGCCGTCGAGTTGCGTTTGAGTGAGGCGCGCCAGCGGAAAGTCCGACGGTGTGACGCCCTGATGCCCGGCGGTGCAGTGGTCGATCAGCGTGGTCAGCGCCTGCTCGTAGCGGCGCGCCAGGGTATCGATGGTCGAGGCGTGGTACACCTCACGGCTGAAGCTCCAGTCCAGTTGCAACTGGCCATCGAACACCTGACCGTTGAGGCTCAGCCAGTTGCCCAGCGGGCCGTCTTCGCACAGCGCAGTGCCAGTTTTGTCGGCACTTGGCACGAACAATGCGCCTTGTTGTTCGTTGAAGCTGCCGTCGAACTGGCCCAGGTAATTGAACGTGACCCGTGCCTGCGGCAAGGCGGCCAATTGTTGCGTAAACGACGGCTCGCCGAGATAACGCAATACCCCGTAACCAATACCTTTGTTCGGCACAGCACGCAGTTGTTCCTTGATGCCGCACAGGCTCGCACCCGGAGCAATGTGTGGCGTGAGGCGAACCGGAAACAGGCTGCTGAACCAGCCGACGGTACGGCTGAGATCGGTGTCGTCAAACAAGTCTTCGCGGCCATGCCCTTCCAGCTGGATCAGCACCGATGGCTGCTGACTCCACTCGCACAACACTTGCGCCAGCGCGGTCAACAGCAGGTCGTTGACTTGCGTGCGGTACGCGGCAGGTGCAACTTTCAGCAGCTTGTGGGTCAGGTCCTTGCTCAACCAGGATGAGGCATGGGCCGCATCGCGATTGCGCATCGAACCTTCGGGCTTGTCGCGTGGCAACGGTTGATCTGTGCCCTGTAAAGCGTGCAGCCAGTAATCGCGCTCGGCGGTCAGCGTTTCGCCGGTCGCATACTGTTGCAATTGCTCGGCCCAATGCTTGAGCGACGTGGTTTTCGCTGCCAACTCCACAAGCTGGCCCTTAGTCAGGGCGACGTAAGCCTGTTGCAAGTCTTCCAGCAGCACCCGCCACGACACGCCGTCGACGGCCAAATGATGAATCACCAGCAACAAACGCTGATCGCCCTGCGGCAGGTTGACCAACAGCGCCCGCAGCAGCGGACCGTTTTTCAGGTCAAGACTGCGCTGCGCCTCGTCGGCCAGTTCAGGCAAGCGCTCGATGCTGTCCAGCTCATGAATCCACAGCAGGTCGCGAGTGTTCAGCGCGCCGAATGTGGCTTGCCATTGGCCGTCTTGCTGGGTGAAACCCAGACGCAGCGCGTCGTGCTGTTCGACCAGCGCGGTCAGTGCAGCTTGAAGGTGGATTGCATCCAGCGTTTGCAGGGGCTTGAGCATCAGCGCCTGATTCCAGTGCTGACGCTCGGGGATGTCCAGTTCGAAGAAGCGCGCCTGAATCGGCAGCAACGGCAGCGAACCACTGATCTGTTCGACCGGCGCAGCAGGCTTTTTCTGGATCAGCTTTGCCACCGAGGCCAACTGGCTGATGGTCTGTTTTTCGAACAACTGCTTGGGGCTGAGCTTGATGCCCTGGCGCTTGGCGCGGGCGATGATCTGCAGGCTGAAGATCGAGTCGCCGCCCAGTTCGAAGAAGTTGTCGGTGCTGCCGACTTGTTCCAGTTTCAGTACGTCAGCCCATACGGCGGCGAGCTTTTCCTCGATCTCGCCGACCGGCGCGGTGTAACGCTGTTTGACCACGCCCGGCTTGGGCAAGGCGCGCTTGTCGAGCTTGCCGTTGGCGGTCAGCGGCAGGCTGTCCAGCAGCATGATCTGTGCGGGCACCATGTAGTCGGGCAAGCGTGCAGCCAATTGCTCGCGCAGGTTGTCGACGGTCAGGCTGGCACCGGCTGCCGCGACGCAATAGGCCACCAGTTGCAGGCGCGATTCGTCTTCATCGACAGGCAATGCCAGCACGCTGGCTTGCGCAACCGAAGGCAGGTTCAGCAGCACCCGCGCCACTTCGGCAGGCTCGACACAATAACCGCGCACTTTCACTTGATCGTCGGCACGGCCGATGAATTCCAGCAGGCCCTGATGATTGCGCCGCATACGGTCGCCGCTGCGATAGGCGCGTGCACCATTCTCTGCAAACGGGTCCGGCACGAAACGCTCGGCGGTCAGCGCAGGCTGACCGATGTAGCACAGCGCGACACTGTCGCCACCGATGTACAGCTCGCCCGCCACCTGAGTGCCAACGGGGTTCAGCACATCATCCAGCACATAAGCACTGGCCCCCGGCAACGGCTTACCGACCGGCACCTTAGTGGATAGATATAAACCTTGTGGGAGCGAGCCGGGCGAAGCTTCGCTTGCTCGCGAAAGCGGTAGTAGAGCCTCAGCCTTTTGCAAGCCTGTGCTGGCCTCTTCGCGAACAAGTTCGCTCCCACAGGGAATCGTGTCCACTTTCAATTCATGGGTCAGTACGCCAACTGTGGTTTCGCTCGGGCCGTAGTGGTTGATCACCCGGCAATCCGGTTTGAGCTGACGCACCTGCTCGACCAGCGCAGGCGAACAGGCTTCGCCGCCGACGATCAGTGCATGCTGCGGCAACACATCGGCAGGCTGGCTGGCCTGTAAAAGCGCGGCCAGATGACCGGGCACGATCTTCAGCACGCCAACCTGATGCTCGGCCATGTAAGCCGCGAAGGCATCAGGGTCGAAACCCAGCGCCTCGGTCAGCACATGCAGCGTGCGCCCCGAACACAGCGCGCCGAACAGCACGGTATGACCAAGGTCGGCGGCGATGGTCGAGACCAGCGCCATGCTCGCCTGGGGAGCCAGTTGCAACTGCTCCAGCAGACCACGCACGTAAGAGGCCAGCGCGCCCTGGCTGACCAATACGCCCTTGGGCTGACCGGTGGAGCCGGAGGTATGAATAACGTAAGCCGCTGAATCGGCTGACAGCGCGATATCAGGACGACTGACCGGCAAGTCCTGCCACAGCGCTGGTGTCCAGGCCAGGCCCTTACAGCCGGCAACATCCATTGACGTCTGACGCACATCGCCCTCGGCACACAGCAGCACTTTGGCCTGGGCGTTGCTGAGCATCTGTTGCAGGCGCACATCGGGGGCTTTGACGTCCAGCGGCATGTACACACCACCGGCCTTGAAGATCGCCAGCACCGCCGTGAGCCAGTCCAGCGAACGCTCCATCAACACTGCAACCGGCTGGCCTTCGCCAATACCCATCCGGATCAGATGATGAGCCAGCTGATTGGCGCCCTGATCCAGTTCCAGCGTCGTCAGGCTGCGATCCAGACACCGGGCAGCCAGTGCATGCGGCTGGTGTTCAACTTGTTGGCCCCAGAGCTGCAGCATGTGCGGCGCGGGTTCGCGCACTTGGCGCGGTGGCTCGATTGCCAGTGCACCGAGGCTGAACAACGGCGCCTGCGGCGCATCGAGCAGGGTTTTGAACAGCGCAAGCATTTCGGGAATGAACCCTTCGACGGTGGCGCGTCGATACAGGTCGCTGGCGTAGGCCATGTCGCCGTGAATCAGCGTGCCGTCGTCGGTGATATCCAGCGCCAGATCGAAATGCGCGCCCTGCTTGTCGAAGGCGTACTCGCTGACTTCCAGCCCGGCCAGCTTGAGCGCGGTTTTCTGTTTGAGGATTACGTTCTGGTTGAACTTGGCCTGAAACAAAGGGTTGTGGCCCAGGCTGCGCTCGGGTGCCAGTTGATCGACCAGTTGCTCGAACGGTACGTCCTGATGCGCCTGCGCGCCGAACGAGGTGTTACGGATCTGCGCCAGCAGGTCAAGGTAGCTGAGGCGCTCGTCCACCTGGCAGCGCAAGACCTGAGTATTGATGAAGAAGCCGATCAACCCTTCGGTTTCAGCGCGACCGCGGTTGGCGTTAGGCACACCGATGCGGATATCGCGTTGCCCGGCCTTGCGCGACAGAAACAGCGAAAAACCGGCCAGCACCAGCATGAACAGGGTCATGCCCTGCGTGCGCGCAAAGGCGTTGAGCTGGCGCGACAAATCAGCACCGAAATCAAAGCGCAGGTGCTCGCCCTGATAGCTTTGTGTCACCGGGCGTGGGAAATCCTGCGCGGCGTCCAGCAAAGGTTGTTCGTCACCCAACTGGCTGCGCCAGTAATCCAGTTGCCGCGCGCCCTCGCCCGCCTCCAGCCAGCTGCGTTGCCAGATAGCGTAGTCGGCGTATTGCAGCGGCAGCTCCGGCAGCGCAGGTTCTCGACCTTCGCAATACGCCTGATAGCAGTGCACGAACTCCTGAATCATCACGTCCATCGACCAGCCGTCGGAGACGATGTGGTGCATGCTCACCACCAGCACATGCTCGTCGCTGGCAAGACGGAACAGGTGCGCACGTAGCAACGGGCCTGTGCGCAAATCAAACGGCTGGCTGGTGACTGTGGCAACTCGCAACGCCAGTTCGGCATCGCGCAGTTCGACATCAGCCAGACCGGACAAATCAATGCTGCCCAGTGCCACGGTCTGATCATGCAGCAGCACTTGCTGCGCCTGATCACCGTCGGTGTGGAACACGGTACGCAGCACTTCATGGCGTTCGATCAGATGATCAAAGGCGCGGCGCAAGGCCGGCTCGTTCAGCGGGCCTTGCAGACGCAGGCCGGTGGTCATCTTGTAGGCGTCGCTCAGCGGGTCGAGCTGCCAGAGGAACAGCAGGCGTTGCTGGGCGAACGACAGCGGAATCGTGCTGAAATCATGACGACTGACCGGCACTGGCAACAGGCTGAAATCCTTGCCTTCCTGGCGCAAGCGGGCGAGGAACTGTTGGCGTTGTTCCAGCGGCAGGCCGACAAATCGTTTCGCGATACGTGCAACAGTGGTCCCGGTCATGCGCCAAATTCCTCCAGTGAGTCCATGAACTGGTCCATGTCGCTCCAGTCGTTATCCGTAGTGTTGTCGGTCAGCGCGGCCACTTCGACGGCAAGGTCGCTGAGCAGCGGTTTTTCAAACAGGGTGCGCAACGGCAGGCTGATGCCCAGTCGCGTCTTGATCCGGGCTATGACTTGCGCGGCCAGCAACGAATGGCCGCCCAGCTCGAAAAAGTGATCGTCGAGGCCGACCTGCGGTGCGTGCAGGACTTCTTGCCAGATAGCAGCGAGGCAGATTTCCACTTCGCTGTGCGGCGCGCGATAACGCGCCTGCAACTGGCTTGCGTCGGGCGCTGGCAGTGCCTTGCGGTCCAGTTTGCCGCTGGGCGTGAGTGGCAGTTCCGGCAGCAGCAATAAATGCGTCGGCACCATGTAATCCGGCAGACTGGATTGCAACTGGCTCTTGATGCCCTGGCGCAGCGCCAGTTGCTCGGCATCGCCGTTCGCCATGACCTGCGGCACCACGTAAGCGACCAGTTGCGTGCTGCCCGCCAGCTCGACAGCCAGTACCACCGCTTCGCGCACGCCTGTGCATTGCTGCTGGCGCGATTCGATTTCGCCCAGTTCAATACGGAAACCGCGGATTTTCACTTGATGGTCGACCCGTCCGATGTACTCGACAGCGCCGTCAGCGCGCAGCCTGGCGCGGTCACCGGTGCGATACAGGCGCTCACCGGGCACGAACGGATCAGCCACGAAACGCTCGGCGCTAAGGCCGGGCTGGGCGTGATAGCCCCGCGCCAGGCCTGGACCGCCGATATACAACTCGCCCACCGCGCCCTGCGGCAGCAGATTCAGTTGATCGTCGAGCACGTACAGCCGTCGTCCCGCCAGAGCTCTGCCAATCGGCACACCGCGCCACGACACCTGTTCCGCAGTCAGTGCACTGCAATCGTGAATGCTCTATACCACCGTAGCTTCGGTCGGCCCATAGGTGTTGAGCAGGCGCACGTGCCCGAGCCCGGCCTTGTGCCACAGGCGCAGACCTTCGACAGCCATCGCCTCGCCGCCGACGTGAATCTGCCGCAGCGCGCCATAGTGCGCAGGCGGGCTGGCGGCAAAATCCTGAACCAGTGTCAGCCAGTAGGCCGCAGGCAGGTCAGCCAGGGTTACGCCGTGCTCGACGATGGCTTGATGGAAGGTGGTGCTGTCCCACAAACGCTTGTCACGCAAGACCACGGCCGCGCCGCGACACAGCGGTGGGTAGAACTGCTCGACGAAGCCGTCGAAGCTATGGGTGGCAAATTGCAGGACCCGGTCGCTTTCGCGCAGGTCGCTGTAGTTCGCGCCCAACGTTACAAATTCGGCCAGCGCACCATGACTGATCGCCACGCCTTTTGCGCCGACCGGTCGAGCCCGAGGTGTAGATCACGTAGGCCAGATTGGCCGGATCAACGGCAATGTCCGGGTTTTGCGGGCTGGCTGCCGCACTGCTCATCTGATCGATGCACAGGTACTGAATACCCGCCAGCTCAGGCAGCGTCGTCTTTTGCTGGCTGTGGGTCAGCAGCAGTTTCAGGCCGCTGTCCTGCAGCACATGACGTAGACGCTCGCTCGGCGCGCTCAGGTCCAGCGGCACATAGGCACCGCCTGCCTTGAGCACCGCCAGCAGCGCGACGGGCATGTCCAGCGAACGGCCCAGCGCCACGCCGACCAGCACGTCCGGGCCGACGCCTTGCTCACGCAGTTGCCAGGCCAGACGGTTGCTGCGCTCATTCAGTTCGGTGTAACTCAGGCTGGGCGCCTGGCCTTCACGGGCGAGGATCAATGCCGGGGCGCTCGGTGTGCGCTGCACTTGCGCTTCGAACTGGCGATGCGCGGGGGTTGTGGTGTCGGCTTTGGCTGCGCTGTCGATATCCAGCAACTGAGCGCGCTCATCGGTCGACAGCATCGACAGTTCGGCAACGGTTTGCAGCGGATCGGCACAGACCGACGCCAGCAGGTTGCGCCAATGTGCGGCCAGACGAGCGATGGTCGCCTGGTCGAAAATATCGGTGGCGTAGGTGAAAGCGGCGTTCAGCTGCTCACCTTCGCCGCTGGTGGCAAGCATCAGATCACTGGCCGCGGCGTGCGAACGCTGGGCAAGTGCCTGTTGCTCGGCAGGCAGATTGGCCACGCGCAGGCCGCCGCTCAATTGTTTGTCCAGCAGGTCGGCAACCACCGGCTGGTGGGTGAACATCACTTGAAACAGCGGGTTGTGGCTCTGGCTGCGCTCGGGTTGCAAGGCGTCGATGATCGCGTCGAACGGCAACTCCTGATGCGCCTGAGCACCGGTCGAGGCATTGCGCACGGTGTGCAGCAAATCGACAAAGCGCGTCTGCGCCGTCACTTCACTGCGCAGCACTTGGGTGTTGATAAAACAGCCGATCAGCCCTTCGGTTTCGCTGCGGGTGCGGTTGGCGATCAGGCCGCCGACACGAATGTCGGTCTGCCCGCTGTAGCGGTGCAGCAGGCTTTTGAAGGTTGCCAGCAGGACTACGAAAAGGGTCACGCCCTGACGTTGCGCGAGGGTTTTCAGGTTACGCAGCAGCTCGGGCTCCAGCGCCAGTTCCAGACGCGCGCCATCATGGCTGGGCAGCGCCGGGTACGGGCGATCTGTGGGCAGCTCCAGTACCGGGTGCTCTTCGCCCAGATGGCTGCGCCAGTAATCCAGCTGACGTTCCTGTTCGCCAGCCTCCAGCCAGCTGCGTTGCCACAGCGCGTAGTCGCGGTACTGCACGGGCAGCGGCTGAAAAGGCAGCGGTTTACCAGCCAGCAGCGCGTCATAGCCGCGCAGCCATTCGTCGATCAGCACGTTCATCGACCAACCGTCGGTGATCATGTGGTGCAGGTTGAGCAGCAGTAGGTGTTCCTGTTCGGCGAGGCGCAATACCTGCACGGTAAACAATGGCCCGCGCTGCAGGTCGAAGGTCTGCGCCGACTGTTCGGCCATCGCCTGCCGCGCACTCGCCCAGCGCTGTTCGCAAGGCTGCTGGCTCAGGTCGATCAGGCGGATGCTGACGGGTGTCGGCGACGCAACACGTTGAAACGCCCGGTCGCCTTCCTGACCGAAGGTGGTGCGCAGGCTTTCATGCCGCTCGACCAGCGCACTGAAGGCTCGCTCCAGCAACGGTAGCTCCAGCGGGCCATTCAGGCACACCGACATCGGCAGATTGTAGGCTGCGCTGTGCGGGTCCAGTTGCCAGAGAAACCACATGCGTTGCTGGGCATAAGACAGCCCGTCACGCTCGGCCAGCCCTGCGCAGGAAGGGATCGGGAACAGCGAGAAATCCATGTTCTCCTTGCGCATGCCATCGAGAAACAGACGACGCTTTTCAAGGGGCAACTCGACAAAACGACGAGCGAGTTTCTGGGCGTGTTCGGGGTTCATGGGTCGATCCTTGCTGAATGGGGCTGACCGTCGGGCGGGGTCGTATCAACAAGAACGAATTGGCGGAGAAATATTTAGAAAGGTTTCTCGAGGCTGGCGCTCTGCATTGCATCGCACACTCAAGCGATGACGCAGAGCGTCCAGAACTGCATGCCTAAGCGGAGCATCGCACGGTAGTTGAAATCTTGTGGGAGCGAACTTGTTCGCGAAAGGGCCGGTACATTCTCCAAAAATGTACCGGCTGAACTACCGTCTTCGCGGACAAGTCCGCTCCCACAAAAGCACGATTACTTGAGTTCTGCAGGACCGGGGTATAACGCTGGCGCGGAGCGTTGGCACGGAAATCAATAAACAACTACTTATCCGAATGCCCCTGCGCCATGGCCACCACCACTTTGCGTTTGCCGGTGAACGGTGCGCGGGAGTGGGCGGTGAGCATGTTGTCGAGCATCAGTACGTCGTTTTCCAGCCATGGAAAGCTGACGGTGCAGTCGTCGAGCACGCCACGAATCTCGTCCAGCAGGCTTTCTTCGAGGGGTGAGCCGTCGCCGTAGTAAACATTGCGCGGCAGGTCTTCTTCATCCACGACATCCAGCAGGGTTTCGCGCACTTCCGGTTGCAGGTTGGAGATGTGAAACAGGTGCGCCTGGTTGAACCAGACGGTGTCGTGGGTCACCGGGTGGCGCGATATTGCCTGGCAGATCTGGCGGGTGCGCAGTTCGCCGTCGTCTTTCCATTCGCACTCGATGTTGTGCGCCCGGCAGTAGGCTTCGACCACGGACTCATCTTCGGTATTGAATACCTGACTCCATTCCACATCGAGCCCGTTGCCGTAGTTACGCACGTACATCAGCTTCTTTTCGATGAAGCGATCACGAATACGCGCCGGAATGCGCCGGTAGATCTCACGGCTGTCGGCAATCGGCGTTTCGCCACCGGTCTGCGCCGCGATCATGCTGTAGAACCAGATCTTCATCGGCCAGTCCAGCGTGTAGGCCTGCTCGTTGTGCAACGGGATGCTCTGATGCGCCGGGTATTCGGTGGAGGTGTACACACCCTTGGTCACGTTACTACGCGGCGTGGAGCCAAACTCGTAGTTGAGCAGCGGATCGCCGAAACCGGCAGCGAACTCACGAAACGCTTCCGCACCGCCGACGTCGAAGCCGCGAAACAGAATACCGCCCGCGCTGTACAGGTGCGCGGCCACCAGTGGCTTGAGTTCGCCCAGCGCGTCCATCAAGTCCAGACCGGGCTCGGGTGCCTGTACCAGCATGGGCAAGCTGCCCGCCCCTGCAAGCAGCGGCCGGATATCCAAACTCAACGCATGACTCATGATGTCTCTCCCTTGATGGCAAAAGCGCCCGAGCCCCTGCGGCCTGGCGCAACACCAATGTCCAGATTGAACGTACTTCGCCACGAGAAAATTAGCCGCCCAGCCCCTTTTCCTGCGCCATGTGGGGGTTTCAGATAGCTCTGAAACAATTTTTTTCATTTAAACGCAAAATATTCCTACAGGAACCTCATTCTCATTCGTCTTTAATTGAATGCGAGGCTTTATATCGCCCGCGCGTACAGACAGAAGGAGTCGCTTTGCGGCTGCTTTACATCGTGAATCGAGATTGTTTATCCATGTCGAAGAAGTCCCGTTCAAAAATCTGGTTTCTCGTCCACAGCTGGCTTGCCCTGCCCATCTGGTTTTTTGTGCTGATCGTCTGTGTGACCGGCACGCTGGCGGTCATCAGCAAGGAAATCATGTGGCTGGCCAACCCGGAGATGCGTGACAACCGCCCCTCCGACGACGCCCAACGCATGAGCTTCGAGCAGATTCGCGCAACCATCGAGCGCAACGAGCCGGACCTCATCGTCGGTACGATCATGCAGCCTGACGGCGATTACTTCGCCCTGAGCGTGTTCGTCACCTACCCGGACGGCCGCTCGGTGCCGGCTTACGTCAACCCTTACACCGGGGTGATTCAGGGCCTCACGCCGTCGTTCGACTTCCGCCGCTTCACCCGCGCGCTGCACGGCTGGTGGCTGGTGCCGTTCACCAATGGCTATTCGTGGGGCTGGTACCTGGTGTCGATTCTCGGCCTGCCCCTGCTCGCGTCGCTGGTGACCGGGCTGGTGGTCTACAAGAAATTCTGGCGCGGTTTTTTCAAGCCGGTACGCTTCAGCCAGGGCCCGCGAATTTTCTGGGGCGACCTGCACCGCCTCAGCGGCGTGTGGTCGATCTGGTTCATTGCGGTGATTTCCATCACCGGCACGTGGTTTCTGATTCAGGCGATTCTTGGCGATAACCAGATCAGTATCTCGAGCAAATCCCAGGTTGCCTCGATCATTCCACACAGCGCCGTGCCGCTGACTGCCGACGGCCGCCCGGCACCGACCATCAGTCTGGAAAAGGCCGTGGAAATCGCCAAGGAGCGAATTCCAGGTCTTGAAGCAAGCTTCATCACTCCGCCCTTCAATGCCTACAGCAACATGCAGGTTGGCGGGCGCAGCTGGTATCCGCTGATGTTTCAGACCGCCGAAATCAAGCCGTACAGTGGCGAAATCGCAGCGTCACACCTGTTGTCGGACCGCAACAAGCTGGAGTTCGTCACCGAATCCATGCGCCCACTGCACACCGGCGACTTCGGCGGTATCTGGATCAAGCTGATCTGGGCGTTCTTCGGCCTGCTGTTGAGCATGATGGTGCTCAGCGGGTTGCTGATCTGGAGCAAGCGCACCGCGCTGGCGACGCTCAATGCCCTCAAGCGTGAGTCCAGAACCAGCCCGGCCACCTTCACCCCGGCATCGACTCCGGACACCACCCGCTCGCCACTGGCGACCCGCACCCCGGAGAACAGCCTGTGAGCAAGGCCGCTGTTGCACAACCTGCATCGTCGCTGAGTCGTTTCTGGTACAAGTGGCGCTTCCACATCAACGTGCTGCTGGTGCTGATTCCGCTGGGCTTCATGCCCAAGTACTTCTCCGACAACGCGCTGGATCGCGGCGATCAGGGCCTTGGCCAACGCGACGTCGGCGAGATTCAGGTCGGCCCGTGGAGCCTGCGTCTGGCCGAAGACCGTAACGAAGCCCCGCGCCTGTCCGGCCCGTCGGGCTACATGAAAAGCTTCAATGCCGCGCTGTGCAACGCCTGCATCGACCGGGTCAAGGCCACTTACCTGCGCATCGGCAAACCACGCAGCCTGCGCACCGCCGGGGTTATTTTCTTTGGCGGTGGCTACCGCATGAGTGCGTTCATGCAGATTCCCGAAAACACCAGCCCCGACTCAGACCTGTGGATCACCATGGAAGGCTGGGACGGCGCCGTGCATCAGACTTCCATCCCGCTGCAACAGGCTTCGCCCACCACCGTGGCGTGGCTGAAAAAACAAGGAGCCAAACCATGAGTGCCCGCCCTTCCCTGCGCTGGCTGACGGCCAGCGCCCTGTGCCTGCTTGGCTTGAGCGGCAACGCACTGGCGCACAACCCGATGTGCGAATGCAAACAGATCGACAACGAGCAGATTCGCTGCACCGGCGGTTTTTCCGACGGCAGTGGTGCGCCGGGCGTGACCCTGGATGTAATCGGCTACGACGAAACCATTCTGGTGCCCGGCAAGCTGGGTGAGGATTCGACCGTGACCTTCAAGCGCCCGGCTTCCGAGTTCTATGTGCTGTTCGATGCCGGCCCCGGTCATGTGGTGGAAATCGATCAGGCGGACATCCCCAGCCCATGAGTGCGCCAACCCGACAAATCGTCCGGCCGGCCGGCGCCGGGCATGAAACCCTGTACGTCCTGCTACTGTGCCTGCTGATCCTCGGTGTCGCGGCCGGAGTCGTCAGCCTGCACCGTGATACTCAGGAAACACACAGCCTTGCCAGCCATCAACTTGATGCGCGACGAGACCTGACCGCTGCCGAACAAGGCATCTACGCCGACCTGCGCGTGACTCTCGACGAAATTCGCCTGCTGGCAACCGAACAGCAAACCCCTGTTACCCCGCAACAACTGGGTGACGAGGGCTTTGCGCCGTTCTCCCAGGACGCCAGTTCGGTGAGCCGTGGCGGTCACGCGTGGCAAATGGTCGAGCAGTCCTATCTGGGCCTGAGCCAGGCGCCGAACGTGGCCGGCTCGTTTCTGATGCGCGTCGATTCGGACAACCAGCCTGACATCTGGATCAACCGCAGCGCCTCGATCGCACCTGTCAGCGACCTCGACGACAAAGCCCTGGTCGACGCGGGCTGGAAACAGGTCGTCGCGCAATTCGATGCTGGCGTAACCCGTCAGCACCCACACTGAAACTTCGCATTCCTTTGAAAGAAGACCGCTTGCCCATGCCTATTTCATTCAAACGCCGTCCCTTGCTGCGCGTCCTGTTGGCAGGGTTGTTTGCCGCCCTGCTGGCACCGTCCAGCTACGCCGCCGACCCGGCCAAGCGCCTGCGCATCGGCATCACCCTGCACCCGTATTACAGCTACGTGAGCAATATTGTCGGTGACAAGGCCGACGTCGTGCCGCTGATCCCGGCCGGTTTCAACCCGCATGCCTACGAACCGCGCGCCGAGGACATCAAGCGCATCGGTTCGCTGGACGTGATCGTGCTCAATGGCGTCGGCCACGACGATTTCGCCGACCGCATGATCGCGGCGAGCGAAACGCCGAACATCAAGACCATCGAAGCCAACGCCGACGTACCGTTGCTGGCTGCCACCGGAGTTGCAGCACGCGGCGCAGGCAAGGTGGTCAACCCGCACACCTTTCTGTCGATCAGCGCGTCCATCGCCCAGGTCAACAACATCGCCCGCGAGCTGGGCAAGCTGGACCCGGACAACGCCAAAACCTACACCGCCAACGCCCGCGCCTATGGCAAGCGACTGCGGCAGATGCGCGCCGACGCCCTCGCCAAACTGACCAAGGCCCCCAACGCCGACCTGCGCGTGGCCACGGTACACGCCGCCTACGACTACCTGCTGCGTGAATTCGGCCTGGAAGTGACAGCAGTGGTGGAACCGGCACATGGCATCGAGCCCAGCCCGAGCCAGTTGAAAAAGACCATCGACCAACTGCGCGAACTGGATGTGAAGGTGATCTTCTCGGAGATGGATTTCCCGTCCACTTACGTCGACACCATCCAGCGTGAATCCGGGGTCAAGCTGTACCCGCTGTCACACATTTCCTATGGCGAATACACCGCCGACAAGTACGAGAAGGAAATGGCCGGCAACCTCGACACCGTGGTGCGGGCCATTCAGGAGTCGGGCACATGACTGTCGCGCAGAACCTCGACATCGTCAGCCAGGGGCCAGGCATCGAGTTCAACCAGGTGAGCCTGACCCTGGGCCGCACAACGATTCTCGACCGCGTGCATTTCAACGTGCGCGCTGGCAGCGTACACGCGCTGGTCGGGCCGAACGGCGGCGGCAAAAGCTCGCTGATCAAGACCCTGCTCGGGCAGACACCGCATCAAGGCCAATTGAGCCTGCAATGGTCTGCCGCGCCGGGCCTGATTGGCTATGTGCCGCAGGCACTGGAGTTCGACCGCGGCCTGCCGATGACCGTCGACGATTTCATGGCTGCCATGTGCCAACGACGACCGGCGTTTATGGGCTTGTCGAAACACTACGCGGCAGCAATCGGCGATGCGCTGGAACGGGTCGGCATGCAGGACAAGCGCAAGCGGCGGATGGGCGCGTTGTCCGGTGGTGAGCGGCAGCGTGTGCTGCTGGCGCAGGGGCTGATTCCTGCGCCGCAATTGCTGGTGCTGGATGAGCCGATGTCGGCTCTGGATGAGGCAGGGATTCAAGTTTTCGAGCGCCTGCGGTGACTGGCGCCGAAGCGGTATCACCGTGCTGTGGATCGAGCACGATCTGGATGCGGTGCGGCGTCTGGCGGATCAGGTGACCGGGCTCAATCGCCGCGTATTGTTCGACGAGCCTGCCGCCACAGCACTGACACCGGAACGCCTGCTGACGTTGTTTTCTGCTCATCCGCGCACTGCCGATGCTGTTAACGGGAGCGCCGCGTGATGGATTACGAAACGTTTCGTCTGTTCATTCAGGGCCTCGCCTCATCCGGCTATCTGCCCGAAGCGCTGGCCTATGGCTTTGTGGTCAACGCCCTGCTTGCGGGCCTGTTGATCGGCCCGGTGCTGGGCGGTCTGGGCACGCTGGTAGTGGTCAAGCGCTTTGCGTTCTTCTCCGAAGCGGTGGGCCATGCGGCACTGACCGGCGTGGCCATCGGCATTCTGCTCGGCGAGCCGTACACCGGGCCTTATGGCGCGCTGTTCGGCTATTGCCTGCTGTTCGGTATCGTCCTCAACTACCTGCGCAACCGCACCGGACTGGCACCGGACACACTGATTGGCGTGTTCCTCTCGGTGTCCCTGGCGCTCGGCGCAAGCCTGCTGCTGGTGCTGGCCGGCAAAATCAACGTGCACATTCTGGAAAACGTGCTGTTCGGCTCGGTACTGACTGTCAACGGTAATGACCTGCTGGTGTTGCTGATCGTTGGTTCGCTGGTCATGGGCCTGAGCCTGCCGTTGTACAACCGCATCATGCTGGCCAGCTTCAATCCGCAACTGGCTGCGGTACGCGGCGTGGCAGTGAAGGCGCTGGATTACCTGTTCGTGATTCTGGTCACACTGATCACCGTTGCCGCCGTGAAAGTCATCGGCGCGATTCTGGTCGGTGCGTTGCTGGTGATTCCAGCGGCGGCGGCACGCCTGTTGAGCCAGTCGCTGAAAGGCTTTTTCTGGATTTCAGTGGCCATCGCAACCGTCAGCACCCTGTGCGGCATTCTGCGGCCTATCGTCTTCGACCTGCCTGTGCCGTCCGGCGCGGCGATCATTCTGGTGGCTGGCGTTGCCTTTGCCCTGGCCGCCATCGCCCGCGGCACGCTGCCCGCCCTGAAAGGGAATATTGGATAAATGCCTACTTTACGTACATTGACCCTGGCGCTGGCCATGACCGGCCTGTTCAGCAACAGCCTGTATGCCGCCGACGCCAAAGCCGACAGCGCTCAACCGGTACGGGTGCTGGCCAGCCTGCCGATTACCTACGGGCTGGGGGAAATTCTGCTCAAGGACAGCGGTGTCATGCTGGAACGCGCTGCCGCGGCCAACCTGCCCGGCTCGCGTCAGACGGCGTATTTCAACGGGCGTGGGGCCGATGCATTGCGCGGGCTGGCGAGCAATGCCGACGCGGTAATCGGCTTGCGTTCGATCTGGGCCGATGACCCGCTTTACCCTAATGCGCGCCGCAGCAATATTCGCATCGTCGAGATTGATGCGGCGCGGCCGGTGGACGGTGGTTTGCCGGGGATTGCTGTGCAGTCGGGTCAGGGCACTGACGGGCTGAACAGTCAGCCGTGGCTGGCGAGCAACAACATGGGGCGCATGGCCGATGTGCTGGCGGCGGACCTTGTGCGCCTGGCGCCGAGCGCAAAGCCGAAGATCGAGTCCAATCTGGCGGCGCTCAAGCAGCAACTGCTCAAGCTGAGTGCCAGCAGCGAAGCGGCACTGGCCGGTGCCGACAATTTAAGTGTGGTGAGTTTGTCAGACCGCTTCGGCTACCTGATCAGCGGGCTGAATCTGGAGCGGATCGACACTCAGGTGCTGACCGACGAACAGTGGACGCCCGAGGCATTGAGCAAACTGAGCACGACCCTCAAGGATAACGACGTGGCGCTGGTGCTTGATCATCGTCAGCCGCCAGAAGCGGTGAAGTCTGCAATTGAAGCGGCAGGCAGCACGTTGCTGGTGCTGGGGATTGATGGCGCTGATCCGCTGGCGGAGTTGCAAGGGGATATTCAGGGGGTTATCGAGGTGCTGGCTGGCAAGGGGTGAGCTTATCGTTGCTCACGCTCCAGCGTGGGGAATGCAGGTCGCGACGCTCTGCGTCGCACGATAGCCGCGCGGAGCATCGGCACGATAGTTGAGATTATCGTTCCGCACGCTCCAGCGTGGGAATGCAGGTTGCGACGCTCTGCTTCGCAAAGAGGACGCGGAGCGTCCAGAACGGCATGACGACGCGGAGCGTCGCACGATAGCCAGTTGCGCAGCGTCGCACGGCAGTCAAGGCTGTACCGGCCTCTTCGCGAGCAAGCCCGCTCCCACAAGACTTGTGTATAACACTCAATCAGGCCGTCTGCGCTTCCATTTTCTGGCGCAGGCTCAGGGGGCGCATGTCGGTCCAGACTTCTTCGATGTAGGCCAGGCACTCTTTCTTGAAGCCGCTTTTGCCAACGGTGCGCCAGCCGGTGGGGATGGCTTTGTAGTCGGGCCAGATCGAATACTGTTCTTCGTGGTTGACCACAACTTGAAAGACGATGTCTTCCCGATCGAATACTGAAGTCATTGCTGCTCTCCGTGTTGGTTCAGTGCTGCTGTGCCAATTCATAGCAGCTATAGGGATTGAACGTATCGCTACGTCGAAAAATTAAAGCTGTGCGACAGCGGCGTTGAGTGCGCGGCCAAAGATTTCGGCCACTTCGTCGACCTGCTCGGCGGTGATCACCAGCGGTGGCAGAAAGCGCACCACGCTGCCGTGTCGACCACCCAGTTCCAGAATCAGCCCGCGCTTGAGGCATTCGCGCTGGACCAGCGGGGCCAGACGAGCAAATACCGGCGGATGACCCTGCGCATCGCGCACACCGGCCGGATCGACCAGCTCCACACCCAGCATCAGCCCGCGCCCGCGAATATCGCCCAGTTGCGGGAAGTCACGCTGCAAGGCATGCAAGTGCCTGGACAGACGCGCGCCCATCGCCGTCGCATGCTCGCAAATATTGTGTTCCTGAAGATAGCGCATTACCGCCGAACCGGTAGCCATCGCCATCTGGTTGCCACGGAAAGTTCCGGCGTGGGCGCCCGGCAGCCAGGTGTCGAGCCATGACCGATAAACCACCATCGCCAGCGGCAGGCTGCCGCCGATCGCTTTGGACATGACCACGACGTCCGGGATGATCCTGGCGTGTTCGAAGGCGAACATCTTGCCGGTGCGGGCAAAACCGCTCTGGATTTCATCGACAATCAGCGCCACACCGGCTTTTTCAGTAATACGCCGTACGCCGCGCAACCAGTCAAGGTCAGCAGGAATGACTCCGCCTTCGCCCTGCACCACTTCAAGAATGACTGCTGCAGGCAACTGCACACCGGCTTCCGGGTCGTTGAGCAGGTTCTCCAGATAATGCAGGTTGGCACGCACGCCCTGTTCGCCGCCAAGCCCGAACGGGCAGCGGTAATCATAGGGGTACGGCAGAAACTGCACGCCTGTACCGAGCAACGCGCCGAGCGGCTTTTTCGGCCCCAGGCTGCCCATCAGGCTCAACGCGCCCTGGCTCATGCCGTGATAACCGCCCTGAAACGACAGTACCGTACTGCGTCCCGTGGCAGTGCGTACCAGTTTCAACGCGGCTTCCACCGCATCGGTGCCGGTCGGGCCACAGAACTGAATCTTCGCGTCATCGGCCAGCGCTGGGGGCAACAGACCGAAAAGGTCCTGAACGAACTGGTCTTTGACTGGCGTGGTCAGGTCCAGGGTGTGCAGCGGCAACTCATCGCTGATCACCTGCTGAATCGCTTCGATGATCACAGGATGGTTATGCCCCAATGCCAGCGTGCCCGCACCTGCCAGGCAATCGATGAAGCGCCGCCCTTCGACGTCCTCGACGTGAATGCCCTTGGCTCGCTTGAGCGCCAGCGGGATGCGCCGCGGGTAACTGCGCGCATTGGATTCCTGGCGATTTTGCCGGGCCAGCAATGGCGACTCTTCGAATTGATAGAGCGTTTCAGCCGCTGCCGGGGCAACCCGTGTCAACTGATCATCGATAAGCCTGGTAGCAACTGACATCTGTGCAACCCTCAATACGCTGGTTGAATGACCTGATGCATGACGGTTGGCCATGCGGGTTCAGGCGTTTATTCCTTCCCTTGAAAACGCGCCAGCGAGCTGCGGATTTACACCCGGTAACGAGTTTTTTATCCGCAACGCCAGCGCGCCGACGAGAGGCCGATCAGAGCCCTTCCAGTTCCGCCATCAAGTCCGCCAGACGGTCGAATTTCTGCTCGTCAACCTGCGCTCCGCCAAGGCTTTGCAGATGCTCGGCCAACGCCTGAACGGTGTTGAATTCGAACATCGCCCGCAATGGCACGTTGCGCTGCAACAGCTTCTGCGCACGGGTAACGACCTGGGTAGCGAGCAGCGAGTGCCCTCCCAACTCGAAGAAGTTGTCGGTAATGCCCACCCGCTCGACCTTGAGCACATCGGCCCAGATGGTCGCCAGTTGCTGCTCCATCTCGGTCTGCGGCGCGAGGTATTCCTGCTGCGCCTGACTGACGTCCGGCGCAGGCAAGGCCTTGCGGTCAAGCTTGCCGTTCGGCGTCAGTGGCATGGCCTCCAGAATCACCAGATGCGCAGGCACCATGTAGTCCGGCAGGCTGGCTTTGAGGTGGTTTTTCAGCTCGTCTCGTAGCGCATCGGGATCCTGCGTGGCAGCGCTTGGCACCAGATAGGCCGCCAGCACTTTGCCCAGCGGACCGTCGACGTCCAGCAACACCGTCTCGCGGATCGCCGAATGCTCCAGCAAGCGGGTTTCGATTTCGCCCAGCTCGATGCGATAACCGCGAATCTTCACCTGATGGTCGACCCGGCCGACGTATTCCAGCACGCCGTCCTTGCGCCGCCGCGCCAGGTCACCGGTGCGGTATAGACGCTCGCCCGGTGCACCGAACGGATGCGGCACGAACACCGGCACGCTGCGCGAGGGATCAGCGACATAACCACGGCCGACCCCGGCCCCGGCCACGCACAGCTCACCCACTGCGCCCAGCGGCACGAGGTCCAGCGCTTCGTCGAGCAGGTACAGGCGGTTGTTGTCGGTCGGCGAACCGATCGGCAGATAAGCGCTGCGTGTGGACGCTGCATCAACGCGGAAGAACGCCACGTCGTCGGAACACTTAGCCGGGCCATAGGCATTTACCAGCCCAATCTGCGGGTAGCGTTGCAGCCACTGGCTGGCCAGCTCGGGCGGCATGGCTTCGCCGGTAGGCAGCATCCAGCGCAGGCTGTCGAGCGTTGCCTGCTGCTCGGCGAGCAGGCCGGTTATCAGCGACGGCACGCTTTCCAGCACGCTGATGCGCTGGGCCTGCACATGCGCCAACAAGGCCTGCGGGTCGCGGGCGATGTCGTTCGGCACAATGTCCACCCGCGCGCCAAACAGCGGCGCAGCGAGGAACTGCCAGACCGAGATGTCGAAACTTTGCGAAGCGGTCTGGGCGATGACATCTCTTTCGCTCAGGTTCAGGTATGGCACCTTGCTCAACTGGTTGTTGAGCATGCCGCGCTGCTCGACCATCACGCCCTTCGGCAGCCCGGTGGAGCCGGAGGTGAAAATCACGTAAGCGAGGTTTTCCGGTGCGCTGTAGCGGCCGGGGTTGTGCTGCGCTGATTCGCTCTGCTGCACAATTTCCCAGACCAGCAACTGCGGACGAGTGGGCTCGGGCAGCGCTTCAAGTAGCGCCCTGCCCTGTTCCAGACATTGCGCGCTGCACACCAGCAGCGGCGTGCCGCTCTGGCCGATGATGCCGCTCAGTCGCGAATCGGGCAGCGCCGGGTCCAGCGGCAGGTAACCGCCACCGGCCTTGAAGCTGCCGATGATCATGCCCGGCAGTTCAACGCCACGCTCGGCGAGCAAGGCAACCGGCTGATCGAAACTGACACCGGCCTCGATCAGGGCATGGCCCAGACGGTTGCTGGCAATATTCAGCTCGGCATAACTGAGCTGGCGATCCAGGCAACTGACCGCAATGCGCTCGGGATGCTCCACGACCTGTGCTTCGAACAGTTCGACATAGCTTTTATCCAGCGGGTACGCGTGCTCGCTCTGGTTGCAGCCCTCGATCAGGAACGTGCGTTCCTGCTCGCTGACCAGTGCCAGTTCGCTCATGTCGCCGTGGAAGCCCTCGATCAGCGCCAGCAGCAGACGCTTGAACTCGCCGAGCATGTTCTGCACGGTGGACTCATCGAAATAACGCTGGTCGTAAGACAGATGCAGGCCCAGATCATCGCCCGGATAGCAGACGGCCGTCAGCGGATAGTTGGTGTGGGTGCGACCGGAATCCGACGTGGCGTTGAGGCTTTGCGCACGGTCGAGCACCGAGACTTCCACCGGTGCGTTCTCGAACACGAACAGGCTGTCGAACAGCGGCTGGCCTTTGGGTAGTTCGCTGTTTTCCTGAATGGTCACCAGCGGCAGGTATTCGTACTCGCGCAGTTGCATGTTGCTGTCCAGCAACTGACTCAGCCACTGGCGCACGCTGCAACGCTGATCGTCGCCGGGCATGCCGACGCGCAGCGCGATGGTGTTGATGAACAGCCCAACGGTGCGCTGCATTTGCGGCAGTTCCACCGGACGACCGGCCACCGTGACGCCGAACACCACGTCGCGATCACCGCTCATACGCCGCAGGGTCAATGCCCACGCTGCCTGGGCGAAGGTGTTGACGGTCAGTTGATGCTGCTGCGCCAGCTCGCGCAGTCGTGCGCCGTCGCGCTCATCGAGGCGGGTGTAGCAATCGCCCACGACCATGCCGCCGCTGTCGCCCGCATGTTCACGCAGGAACGGCCGGTCGCTGGGGATCGGCGTCGGTCGTTCGAAGCCGCGCAGGTTGTCTTGCCACCAGTCACGCGCCTGCGTCAGGCCACGGCGTTGCAGCCAGCCGATGTAGTCGCGATAACGCGGTGCAGGCGTCAGTTGTGCTTCACGACCTTCGCCCAGCGCAGTGTAGATATCGAAGAAGTCATTCATCAGCAGCGAACGACACCAGGCATCGATGAGGATGTGGTGGTTGCTCATCATGAACCAGTAGCGCGCTTCATCGACGCGAATCAGGCGCAGGTGGAACGGCGGCTGATCGAGCAGATTGAAACCGGCCTCGCGCTCGGACTTGAGCAAGGCCTGCAAACGCGGCTCCTGCTGGTCCTGCGGCACATCACGCCAGTCCAGATAATCAATCGGCGTGCTACCCGGCTTGTGGATGACCTGCAGCATGGTTTCGCCAATGTCCCAGCAGAACGACGCACGCAGCGCTTCATGACGGGCGATCACCGCCTGCCAGGCCTGGGCGAAACGCTCCGGGTCGAGCGCGCTGTTGATGCGATAGCGGTCCTGCATGTAATACAGGCCGGTGCCCGGTTCCAGCAGGGTGTGCAGCAGCATGCCCTCCTGCATTGGTGTCAGCGGGTAGACGTCCTCGATGTGCGTCGCAGCGACCGGCAGTGCGTCGAGTTGCGCCTGATCCAGATCGGCCAGCGGGAAGTCCGAAGGCGTCAGGCCACCGCTGCCATCGCTCAGGCAATGGGCAATCAGCGCCTGCAACCGGGCCAGGTAATCCTGCGCCAGCGCTTCGATGGCGGCGGGTTGATAACGCTCGGCACTGAAAGTCCAGCGCAGCAGCAGTTCGCCGCCATACACCTGGCTGTCGATGCTCAGCTCGTTGGGCAGCGGCGCATGCGGATCGTGGGCCGCGCCCGCTGACTCTTCCAGCGGACGGAACAACGCATCGCTGGCGAAGCTCTGGTCGAACTGACCGAGGTAGTTGAAGGTGATCGGTGCCACCGGCAGCGCCTGCATGGCGGCTTTGCTGGCACTGTCGGCCAGATAGCGCAGCACGCCATAGCCCAGGCCTTTGTGCGGCACCTGACGCAGCTGCTCCTTGATCGCCTTGATCGACTCCCCCGGCGCTGCATCGCCAGCCACTGCTGGCGTGAGGCGCAGCGGATAAGCGCTGGTGAACCAGCCGACCGTGCGGGTCAGGTCGATGTCGTCAAACAGGGTTTCGCGGCCGTGCCCTTCCAGCTGGACCAGCGTCGATGGTTGCCCGCTCCAGCGGCAGACCACTTGCGCCAACGCCGTCAGCAACAGGTCGTTGACCTGAGTGCGGTATGCGCTGGGTGCCTGTTGCAGCAGTTGTCGGGTACGTTCAGCATCCAGCCGCACGCTGACGGTTTGCGCATGACGATTCTGCTGGCCGCCCTGCGGGTTGTGGCACGGCAACTGCGCCACAGGACCGCCAAGCTGACGCTGCCATACGTGCAGCTCTTCACGTAACGATTCGTTACCCGCGTAGGCCTGCAAACGTGCGGCCCAATCACGGAACGCACTGGTCTTGGCGGCAAAGCGCACTGGCGTTGCTTCGCTCAACTGTCGATAGGCAGTTTGCAAATCGTCGAGCAGCACCCGCCACGAAACGCCATCGACCACCAGGTGGTGAATGACCATCAGCAGACGTTGCTGACCCTGCGGACCATCGACCAGCAAGGCGCGCAACAGCGGGCCGTTTTGCAGGTCGAGGCTGCGCTGGGTGTCGGCGTACAGCGCGGCACATTCGGCCATGTCGGCGACCTGCGCCTGTATCAACAGGGTTTCTGCCGTCACTGCACGGTGTTCAGCCTGCCATTTGCCGTTTTGCCCGGTGAAGCTCAGGCGCAGGGCGTCATGCTGTTCGAGCAGTGCACGCAATGCCTGCTCCAGCAGACGCGGGTCGAGTGCAGTGAGCGGCTCCAGCACCAGCGACTGGTTCCAGTGCTGACGCTCGGGAATCGGCGTGTCGAAGAACCAGTGCTGGATCGGCGTCAGCGCGGATGCGCCTTGCAGTAGGCCCTGTTCAGCCTGAATCAGTTCGCTGGCGGTCGCCACGGCGGCCAGGGTCTGCACGCTCTGGTGCTGGAACAGATCACGCGGGCTGAAATGAATACCCACCTGACGCGCCCGGCTGACCACCTGAATCGACAGGATCGAATCGCCGCCCAGTTCGAAGAAGTTGTCGTTGAGGCCGACTTTCTCCACGTTCAGCACCGCACACCAGATCGCTGCCAGCTGTTGCTCCAGTTCACTGGCCGGGGCTACGTAATGCTGACGATTGAGTTCCGGGTCCGGTGCAGGCAATGCGCGTCGATCGAGCTTGCCGTTGGCGGTCAGCGGCATGCTGTCGAGCAGAATCAGGTGGGTTGGCACCATGTAATCCGGCAATTGCGCCTTGAGGTGCGACTTGAGCGATTCACGCAATTGCGCCTGCTGCTCGTCGCCCTGCCCGGCCACATCACTGACCAGATAACCCGCCAGTTGCTTGCCCGACGGCGTGTCCAGCGCCAGCACCACGGTTTCGCGGATGGCCTCGTGTTCCAGCAAACGGGTTTCGATTTCCCCCAGTTCGATACGGAAGCCGCGGATCTTCACCTGATGGTCGATACGCCCCAGGTACTCCACCAGCCCGTCGGCGCGCTGGCGCACCAGGTCACCGGTGCGATACAGACGCCCGCCGTTGCTGGCAAACGGGTCGGCCACGAAGCGCTCGGCGCTCATGCCGGGACGCTGATGGTAGCCCTGCGCCAGACCGGCACCGCCGATATACAGTTCGCCGCTCGCGCCCTGTGGCACCAGGGCCAGATCGGCGTCGAGAATATAGGCAACCCGCGCCCCGACCACACGACCGATCGGTACGCTGGCTTCGCCCTCTTCCAATTGCTGCGGGGCCAGGCTGGCCAACGGCATGACCACGGTTTCGGTCGGGCCATAGGCGTTGAACAACAGTTCCGGCTGGAAGACTGCGCGAATACGCTGCAAGTGTTCACCGGTCAGCGCTTCACCGCCGGTGATGCACATGCGCACCGGCAAGGTCTGGCCATGAGTGGCCAGCCACTGCGCCAACTGGCTGCCATAGCTGGGGGTGAAGCCGAGAATATTGACCTGCTGCTGGCGAATCAGCGTGCAGATTTCTTCGGCGTCCCACTGGCCTTGGGCGCGCAATACCACGCGCGCACCACTGAGCAGCGGCACCAGCAGACGCTCAGTGGCGGCATCGAAATTGATCGAATAGAAATGCAGTTCGCAGTCATCGGGCTGCATGTCGAAGCGACGAATCACCGCCTGACAATGCATGGCGACTTCACCGTGGGACACCACCACCCCCTTGGGCTTGCCGGTAGAGCCGGAGGTGTAAATCAGGTACGCCTGATGCTGCGGCAGGCTGATAAACGGCAGTTCATCGGTTGAGAAAGACGCCAGCAGCGGCTGATCGTCTTCCAGGCACCAGCGGGCCACACCGGCAGGCAGCTCGCCCAGCGCGGCAAACAGCGCACGGTCGCTCAACAGCAGGCCGACGCCGCTGTCTTCGATCATGTAGTGCAGGCGTTCCAACGGATATTCCGGGTCCAGTGGCACGTAGGCACCACCGGCCTTGAGGATCGCCAGCAGGCCGACAACCATATCCAGCGAACGCGGCAGCGCCAGGCCGACGCGAACCTGCGGGCCGACGCCGCGCTGGCGCAGCATTCCGGCCAGTTGGTTGGCGCGGGCGTCCAGCTCGGCGTAGCTCAGGGTTTCCCCGGCAAAGGTCAACGCAGGCGCATCTGCGCGCAGCCGGGCCTGCTCGGCGAACAGGCTGTGAATGCACTGATCAAGTCGTTGTTCGCCGGCTTCGACGCCCAGGCTGTCGAGCAACTGCTGACGCTCGTCGTCCTGCAGCAGCGGCAGTTCACTCAGGCGCTGTTGCGGGTCGGCGAGCAGTGCTTGTAGCAGGTTCAGCCAGTGCCCGGCCATTTGCGCGATGCGCGGCTCGTCGAACAGATCGGTGCTGTAGGTCAGGCAGCAACCCAAGCGGTGATCCAGCTCAGTGACCTCCAGGTTGAGGTCGAATTTAGTGGCACGCGCATCGTTGACCAGATAGTCAACGGTCATGCCCGCCAGCTCGCGACTTTGCTGGAATTCCCAGCGCTGCACGTTGCACATCACCTGGAACAGCGGGTTGTAGGCCGCGCTGCGTGGCGGTTGCAGGGCTTCGACCAGATGATCGAACGGCAGGTCCTGATGCGACTGGCCTTCAATGACGGTGTGACGAACCTGTTCAAACAGCTGCGCAACGCTCATTTGCCCGTCAAGCTGCACGCGCAGCACCTGGGTGTTGAGAAACGCGCCGATCAGCCCTTCGCTTTCCGGACGGATGCGGTTGGCCACCGGAGCACCGATGCGCAGGTCATTCTGGCCGCTGTAACGGTAGAGCAGCACCGCCAGTGTGGCGGTCATGGTCATGAACAGGGTCAAGCCATTGCGCGCATTGAACGCACGGACTTTAGAGGCCAGCTCGGGATTCAGGTCGAAACGGTACAGTTCGCCCTGATGACTCTGTACCGCTGGGCGTGGCCGGTCAGGCCCTGGGTTTCATGACGAGGACGGTTGGCACCGGGCACGCCGATGCGAATGTCGGTCTGCCCGCTGTAGCGATGCAACAAGGCCTGGAAGCCCGCCAGCAAGAGCATGAACGACGTCGATTGCCAGGCTTGCGCGGTGTTGCGTACGGCGGCGCTCAGCTCGGCACTCAGGCGCAGGCTGTAACGCGAAGCGCTGTGCTGCTGATGTGCCGAGCGCGGACGATCAGTGCTCAATTCAAGGGTTGGCTGCTCATTGCCCAGTTGCTGCTTCCAGTAGTCGAGCTGGCGCTCGGCCTCGCCGTTTGCCAGCCATTCGCGCTGCCATTGGCCATAGTCGGCGTAACGCAGTGGCAGAGGTGCCAGTTCCAGTGGCTGCCCCTGAACAGCCGACGCATAGAGCCGCGAGAATTCGTCGATCAGCACATTCAGCGACCAGCCATCGGCAATGATGTGGTGCAGCGTGACCAGCAACTGATGCTCTTCCTCGTCCAGTCGCAGCAGCGTAACGCGCAGCAACGGGCCGTTTTGCAGATCGAATGGCAGACGCGCCTGCTCTTCACGGATCGCCAGCGCACGCGTCTGGCGTTCGTCGCTCGGCAGGTCGCTGATATCCAGAGTGTCGAAATGGAACTCACCGGGCGCGTCGATGCGCTGCTGGGCGACACCGTCATGCTCGTAGAAGCGCGTACGCAGCGATTCATGGCGCTCGATCAGGCGCTGGAAGCTGGTACGCAACGCCGTGGTGTCCAGTTCGCCACGCAGGTACAGACCACCGGGAATGTTGTAGGCGCTGCTTTGCGGGCCAAGTTGCCAAAGGAACCACAGGCGGTTCTGTGCCAGCGATTGTGGCAGATGCTCGTTGCCCGGCAGGCGGACGATAGCGTTCTGCGTCTGGCTGTCGCCTTGCGATGCGGCGATTTGAAGCGCTTCGATCTGCGCCGCAAAGGCGGCCAGCGTCGGCGCTTCAAACAGCAGGCGCAGGTTAAGGTCAATGCCCAGTGTTTCACGCAAACGGGCCACTACCTGGGTGGCGACGATGGA
Organism: Pseudomonas amygdali; assembly: GCF_002699855.1. Classification (GTDB taxonomy): domain Bacteria; phylum Pseudomonadota; class Gammaproteobacteria; order Pseudomonadales; family Pseudomonadaceae; genus Aquipseudomonas; species Aquipseudomonas amygdali. The sequence goes on from NZ_LKBW01000260.1 coordinate 32,136, forward strand.
GTTGCCGCCCAGCAGGAAGAAATGATCGTCGGCGCTGACCTGCTCACATTGCAAATGCTCGCACCAGACGCTGGCGATCTGCGCTTGCAGGTCCGATCCTGTGCTCAGGGTCCGGTTTTGAAGCGTCGTATCGTTCGCGGGAAACACCGCGTAGCTGTCCAGGCTGCCATCGGCCAGACGCGTGCGGCAGGCCGAGCGCTGCAACTTGCCGCTGGAGGTTTTGGGCAGAGCGCCCGGATTGAGCAACACCACAACGCTCGGCGCTTCTTGAAACGCCTCGGCAACGGCCTGGCGAATGATCTTTATCAGCGCCTCGGCGGACAGCATTTTCTGCACGCTGCGGCTCACTTCGGCAGCGATCCCAATGCCTTCGCTACCGTCCTGATTGACTGCGAAGGCCGCAATACGGCCTTTGCGTACTACATCGACCTCGCGCTCGACGACTTTCTCGATGTCCTGCGGGTACAGGTTGTGGCCACGGACGATCAGCATGTCTTTCAAACGACCGGTGATGTACAACTCGCCATGCCGCTGAAAGCCCAGATCGCCGGTGCGCAGCCAGGTCTGGCCGTCATGCTTGACGAACGCCTTGGCGGTGGCTTCAGGGTTGCGCCAGTAACCGTGGGCGATGCTCGGCCCGCTGGCCCACACTTCGCCAATACGGTTTTCGTCCAGCACTTGCAGGGTGGCGGGGTCGGCAATCAATACGCCATGCCCCGGCTGGCCGGTGCCGCAACTCATGACCGGCTGACCGTCGCCCAACTCTGCCACATTGCGCGCCAGCGCCTGCGCATTCAAACGCAGCGAAGGAATCCCCTTGCCGCGCTTGCCACCCGCCACGTACAGCGTGGCTTCGGCCAGCCCGTAGGAGGCCATGAAGCTGTCCGGCGTGAAGCCGCAACTGGCGAACTTATCGGCAAACGCATTCAGGCTGTCTTCGCGGATAGGCTCGGAGCCGGAATACGCCACGCGCCAGCGACTCAGGTCGAGCCGCTCCAGCGCCGAATCACTGACCCGCGCGCTGCACAGCTGGTAGGCAAAGTCGGGCCCGCCGCTGATGGTGCCGCCGTATTCGCTGATAGCTTCCAGCCAGCGCAATGGCCGCGTGAGGAAGTAAGCCGGGGCCATCAGGATGCACGGAACGCCGCTGAAAATCGGCTGCAACAAGCCGCCGATCAGGCCCATGTCGTGGTACAGCGGCAGCCAGCTGACGATCACGTCGTCCGGATTGACGTCGATGCCAAAGCCATGACGAATCAACAGTTCGTTGGCAACCAGGTTGCCATGGCTGACCTGCACGCCCTTGGGCAAGGCGGTCGAGCCCGAGGTGTATTGCAGGAACGCGATGTCGTCGGCCTGCAATTGTGGCCCCTGCCAATTGTCGGCAGACGCACTGTTCAGCGTATCGACGCAGAGCAGTTGCGGGGCATCGGCAGCAGCCAGCTCATCCATCTGCAGCAAGGCGGGCTGCAGGTCGGAACCGGTCAGTACCAGCCGTGGCTCGGCATCGGCGATGATCGACAGCAGCCGTTCCTGATGATGACGACGATTGGATTCCGGCGGGTAAGCAGGCACCGCAATGACCCCGGCGTACAGGCAGCCGAAAAACGCAGCGACATAGTCCGGCCCACTGTGAAACAGCAGAATTGCCCGATCACCCGGCACGGCTTGACGTTGCAGCGCAGCAGCGATGGTCCGCGCGCGCAGGTCCAGGTCACGGTAGGTCAACACCAGCCCCTGGTCTTTCTCGTCGGTGAGGAAACGCAGCGCCAGCCGATCCGGCGTGTGCAAGGCGCGACGCTGAAGAGCCTGGGCCAGAGTGTCGGGGAGTTCAAACGCATCCATGATGGAGTTCCTGCTAGATTCGGCGTGCCAGATAAGATCTGAATTTCAAAAAAAGACACGCGCCCTGCAGAGAGGCCGCGCGCAAGGCAAACAGGGTCAACCGGCGGCCCGGTTCATTTGCCGTGAGGTGCTGTTGCGCCAGCGGGCCAGGTGCTGTTCGCAATAGCGCCGCAGCAGACGGAGCAGCTGTGTTTGCTCGTCGACCAGATAAAAGTGATGGCCCTCGAACATGTCCAAAGAGAATCCGGTGCGGGTCTCTTCCTGCCAGTCGAGCAGTTCCTCGACGCTGATGCTGTCCTGCTTGCCGCCAAATACATGGATCGGCACGCTGAGTGGCTCGCGCACGCCATACACAAAGCTGCCGCAGAGCAGAAAATCGGCGCGCAGGATCGGCAGCATCAACTGCATGAGCTCCTGATTGGCGATGACGTTTTCGCTGGTGCCCTTGAGCGTGCGCAGCCGGTCGATCAGTTGCGCATCGGTCTTGGCGGCGACGTATTCGCTGACATCGCGGCGCACCGGACCGGCAGTCGCTGATGCGAACAGCGCCAGCGGTGCGGGCAGACCGCGCTCGCGCAAGGCGTGCGCCAGCTCAAAGGCCAGCAGCCCGCCCAGACTGTGGCCAAACAACGCATAGGGCTTGTCCAGCTCGGCGCTGATTTCGTCGGCCAGACGGTTGGCCATTTGCACGATATCGGTCTGCAACGCCTCGTCCATACGCATACCGCGGCCGGGAAGCTCCAGAGGCCGTACGTTCAGCCACTCCGGCAATTTGCGCCGCCAGGGGCTGTAGAACATCGCGCTGGCGCCGGAAAAAGGCAGGCAGAACAGCGTCAGGCTCACGGACGTACTCATATCTGAACCGTCCGTCTGTTGGCGCGGATGTGAAAGCGGCGTTGCGCGTGATCGAAGCGCATGGGGTTCTCCTGAGGTATTCCCTGGCCGCAACCGTGGTCGGGCCTGTCACCAATGAGAACGGATGGCGTCTGCAAATAATTAGTGGAGATGCGCGTCGCGAGAGCGCGCCTGAAGAGGCCGCACTGTTAAAGTGCGCTGATTGGCTTTCGCATTTGACAATAATTATCATTAAGGCTAATTTGTTGCCCCATGTGACGGCGCTGCCCCTCCTGCGGCCCTCCCCCTCAATTGTTCAAGCAGCAAGGTGAATTCCATGACGGAACACGTAATCACAAGTAAGTGCGACTCACCATTACTCCAGGCATTCGTCGACAACTACTTGCTGCTGGTCAAAATCGCGGCGCGCATCGTGGGTTGCCGGTCCCGGGCCGAGGACGTAGTGCAGGACGCCTTTTTCAGACTGCGCTCGGCACCTCAAGCCACGCTGACTTTCAAGGCCCAGCTCAGTTACCTGTTTCAGATCGTGCGCAATCTGGCCATCGATCATTACCGCAAACAGGCGCTGGAACAGAAATACACCGGCCCCGAGGCCGAGGGGCTGAATGTGGTCATTCAGGGTGCATCGCCGGAAACCTCGCACATCAACTTCTCCAGCCTGGAGAAAATTGCCGATGCCCTGACCGAACTGCCGCCCCGCACCCGCTACGCGTTCGAGATGTACCGTCTGCACGACGTGCCACAAAAGGACATCGCCAAGGAACTGGGTGTGTCGCCGACGCTGGTCAACTTCATGATCCGCGATGCGCTTGTTCATTGCCGCAAGGTCAACGGTGCCAACGCTGAAGCGTGATAATTCAGAAAGACAAAAAAATCCGGAGCACTGGCTCCGGATTTTTTGTTTCTGCCTTGAATAGACAGTCGATCAGCGGCTGACCTGATATTCAGGCTGTACTTCCGGCATGGCCGAAGAGTGGTGGTTGAGAATCTTCCACTCGTTGCCGATGCGGTGGTAAAGGAACGAATAACGCGCCTGTACCTTGGTTTTCTTGCCGCCTGCAGCCGTCAGAGTGAAGGTGTAGACACCGTTGTCCGCAGCGGCATCAGGCCCCAGACGACGAATCTCACGGTAGTTGATCTCGCCAACCGGTTTAAGCGCCAGGAAGTGATCGAAGTAGTCGGTGATCTCTGCCGGAGTAGCACGCACCTTGTTGGAGACCGTAGGCTGCAAGACTGCGTCCTGCGCATACAACGAGGCGACTGTCTTCGAGTTACCGGTCTGCAGGGCCTTGTTCCAACGGTCAAACAGACCGGCGATTTCCTTGTCATTCACATTGCTTGGCGTCTCGGCCACCATGCGGTAGGTGTAGCCGGACGGCTCGGCAGCAGCCTGAACCATCGGTGCACTCACAGCCAGCAACAGGGCCAGGGCGGTCAATTTAGTTTTCATCGCTACTCTCCTACGGGGTATCTGTTCAGGGATTCAGTGAGTGCCACTTTGCCCTCCCCGCCACTGCGCGCCATCGGCCAACCGGGGTTAACTGTGTATGCCAATCGGCAGATAGGCTTTATCTCCTGATAAAGTTCTAATAGCGTCACTTCCGTTATGCCCGCGCGGGCATCCACCCTCGCTGGAGCTCCCCATGCAAAGCCCCCCCCATGACCCGGCAAGCGCGCTGGCAATCCGCAATCAGTATCGCCAGTCGCAAAGCCGCGCTGCTCGCCTGCGTCTGTTAGTGGATACCGGTCAGGAGCTGACCCAATTACCTCCCGAGGCCATGCGCCAGAGAGTGCTGCAGCGCGCCTGCGCATTCGTCGCCATGGACCATGGCCTGCTGCTGGAATGGGGCACCGACAACAATGTGCAGACCACCGCCAGCCATGGCAATGCCGACCGCCTGAGTACCATTGAAACAGTTGCCGACCCGCTGGCCATCGGCCCGCAATGGCTGGAGCGCAGCGGTCCCGACTTGCCTTGTGTGCTGTTATTGCCGTTGCGTGGTGCCGACGAAGGCTGTTTCGGCACCTTGATGCTGGCCAACAGCGTAGGCATCAATGCCCCGGACAATGAGGACATCGAGTCCCTGCAACTGCTGGCAACGTTGCTGGCGGCACATCTGGAAAACAATCGACTGCTTGAAGCACTGGTCGTCAGAGAGCGCACCATGTCCGAACTGGTCCGCCAGTTGTTCACCGCTCAGGAAGACGAACGCAAACGCATGGCCTACGACCTGCACGACGGGCTGGCCCAGACACTCGCCGGTCTGCACCAGCGACTGCAGGGTTTTGCCGGTCGCTGTCCGGAACTGCCTGAGCCGCTGGATGCCGACCTGCAAGCCATTCTCAAGCTGGCGCAGCACTGCGTCGGTGAAGGTCGGCAGTTGATCAGCGGTCTGCGACCCAGCGTGCTGGATGATTTCGGGCTGTTGCAGGCAGTCGACAAGGAAGCCGACCGGCTGCGTGAAGCGGGCATTGCCGTGCAGTGGACGTCGCGTTCCCAGGCACGCTTGCCCAGCCACCTGGAAATTGCGTTATTCCGCATCGCTCAGGAAGGCATCAACAATGTCTTCAAACACGCCGGTGCCAGCCGCGTAGAATTGGCGCTGGAACTGAGTAACGACAATGTTTCACTAAGCCTGGAAGACAACGGCCGGGGCTTCATCACCGAAAAGCCGCGTAACGGCAGTAGCGTTCAAAAGCTGGGCCTGGTGGCCATGCAGGAACGCGCCAGCCTTCTGGGCGGTCGCCTGACCTGCTTCAGCCGCCTTGAGCGCGGCACCCGGCTGCGCGCCATCGTCCCTTTTACCGCAGACAAGGCAACAACATGACTGACACTGTGCGACTGGTTTTGGCGGACGATCATGAAGTGACCCGCACCGGGTTCGTCTCGCTGCTGGCGGGGCATCCGGAATTCGAAGTGGTCGGCCAGGCCGCAGACGGCCAGCAAGCCATCGACCTGTGCCAGGAACTGCAACCGGACATCGCAATTCTCGACATTCGCATGCCAGTGCTCAACGGACTGGGCGCTGCGCGAATTCTCCAGCAGCGCATGCCGGACCTGAAAGTGGTGATTTTCACCATGGACGACAGCACTGATCATCTGGAAGCCGCGATCAGCGCGGGGGCGGTGGGCTATCTGCTCAAGGACGCCAGTCGCGACGAAGTAATTGCCGGCTTGCAACGTGTGGCCCGTGGCGAAGAAGCCTTGAACAGCACCGTCAGTGCGCGCCTGCTGCGGCGCATGACCGAGCGCAACACCAGTGGCGCAGCCCTGCCGGAATCCCTCACACCTCGCGAACGTCAGGTACTGGGACTGGTGGCGGGCGGCTTCAGCAATCGTGAAATCGGCGAAAAACTCGGTATTACTACCGGCACCGCCAAGGCACACGTGGAAAAGGTCATCGGCAAACTGGGTGCCTCGGACCGTACTCAGGCCGCCGTGCGTGGCGTGGCGCTGGGCCTGGTGAGCCAGTCGACGAGCGAGTGGCGATGACGACAGCCGGAAGCAGTCGCTGGGAAGACCTTCCGTTACGCGGCAAGGCGCTGGTGGCCATTTCTTTGCCGCTGGCGATTCTCATGTTCTCGCTGGTGCTCATCTATATCGCTGAACGCCAGACCGCTCAGGCAGAGGAAGATGTACGTCGGGTGCTGCTGGTGCAAGGCGACATCCAGACACTGCATACCCAGATCGCAGAAGGTGCGGCCAGTGTGCGTGGCTACCTGCTGACTCATCAGGAAGACTTCCTGCCCGGCTACATCAATGCACAGCCGCTGATCGGGGCGGCATTGGCGCGACTCAACGACAATGTGCGCGATGAGCAGATGCGCGAACACCTCAAAGCCATCGAGCCGCTGATCGACACCAAGGTCGACGGCCTGGAAAAGCTGCGCTCGATGAGCATGGAAGATCAACAAACCGTTGCCCGCATTCTGGTCGAAAACAAGTACGTGCTCGACCAGTTGCGCGAACGGATCGGCATCATGCGCGAGCGCGAAGACGCCTTGCTCGCCGAGCGTACCGAAGCCGCGGCCGCCACCCGCGAACGCCTGCTGCTCTCGACCCTGCTGGCAGCCGCCTGCGGAATATTCGGAGCCATTCTTGCCGTGCTGATGCTGTCCAAAGGCATCGTGGCCAGGGTGCATCAGGTGCAACGCAATGCTCAGCGGCTGGCGCTCGGGCACCCGTTGCTGCCCCAACCCCCGGAAAAGGACGAAATAGGCCAGCTCGGCACCCGACTGGTCGAAGCCGGTCAATTGCTCGCCGAACGCGAACGCGCGCTGCGCGACAATGAAGAACGTTTGCGGCTGATCATCGAAGGCGTGAAGGACTACGGCATATTTGCGTTGGACCGCAACGGCTATGTCACCACCTGGAACGCAGGTGCCGAGCGCATCAAGGGCTACACAGAGCAAGAGATCATCGGTAAGCACTTCTCTGTTTTCTACCTGCCGGAGGAATGTCCGCAACACCCTGACATGGCATTGCGTGAAGCAACGGTCAACGGCCGCTACACAGAAGAAAGCTGGCGCAGACGCAAGGACGGCAGCCGTTTTTGGGCCAGCGTGGTGATTACCGCCCAATACGATGGCAATGATGAACTGCGCGGCTTTTCCAAGATCACCCGTGACATCAGTGATCGTCGTGTCGCCGAAATAGCCCTGGGTACGGCCCGCGAGGAAGCCGAGCGGGCCAGCCGGGCGAAAAGCGAGTTTCTCTCGCGCATGAGCCACGAGTTGCGCACGCCCCTGAACTCGATTCTGGGCTTTGCCCAGTTGCTGGACATGGACTCGCCTGCAAGCCAGCGACCGCAAATCGGCCATATCCTGAGAGCCGGCCAGCACCTGCTGAAACTGATCAATGAAGTGCTCGACATCGCCAGAATCGAAGCCGGGCATGTGTCCCTGAGCCTGGAACCGGTATCACTGTCGAGCGTACTTGAAGAAGCGCTGGTGCTGGTCTCGCCGATGGCGGCTGATGCCAACATCGAATTGAAGGCGTTGCCGCAATTGCCTGACAAGCTTGGCGTGGTCGCGGACCGCCAGCGCTTGATTCAGGTGTTGCTCAACCTGCTGTCCAACGCCATCAAATACAACCGTCCCAAAGGTCAGGTGCGGATTGAAGTCGAGCAGTCGGACGAGCGCGTTACCGTGAGCGTAATCGATACAGGCTACGGAATTGCGCCAGAGCGTATCGGGCAGTTGTTCAAACCGTTCGAACGACTGGATGCCAACCCGAGCGTCGAGGGCACCGGGCTGGGGCTGGCGCTGAGCAAAAGCATGCTGGAAATGATGCACGGTACCCTGTCAGTGCAGAACACACCGGCTGAAGGCTGCCGCTTCATACTCGAGCTGCCACTTGTTCTGGTGCACGCCCCCACAGCTCCCCTGCCACAGACTGGCATGCCTGCTGACGCCGCCCCTGTCGCCCGCCTGCCTGCTCGCCCTGCTTATCACGGCAAGCTGCTGTGCATCGAAGACAACCTTTCGAGCATGGCCTTGATCGAGACGCTGATGCAGCGCAGGCCCGGTATCCAGCTGCTGTCGAGCATGCAGGGGCAGCTGGGGCTGGATCTGGCCCGCCAGCATGCTCCTCAGCTGATTCTGCTGGACCTGAACCTGCCGGACATCAAAGGCCTTGAGGTGCTGCATCGTCTGCGGCGCTTGCCGGCTACGGCCAATACCCCCGTCCTGATGATTACAGCTGACACCAGTGATAAAGCCAGTTGCGAACTGAAACAGGCCGGTGCAACGGCCATTCTGACCAAACCCATTCAGGTGCCGGTGTTTCTTGCCCTCCTGGACCAGTATTTACCGGAGCCAACATGACCGGAGATTTTCGCATTCTGATCATTGACGACCAGCGGCCCAACCTTGATCTGATGGAGCAACTGCTTGCCCGCGAGGGCTTGACCAATGTGCTGAGCAGCACCGAGCCGTTGCGCACGCTGGACCTGTTCAACAGCTTTGAGCCGGACCTGGTGGTGCTTGATCTACACATGCCCGAATTCGATGGTTTTGCGGTTCTGGAACAGCTCAACCGGCGCATTCCGGCCAATGACTATCTGCCGATCATGGTGCTGACCGCCGACGCGACACGCGATACCCGACTACGCGCACTGGCGCTGGGCGCACGGGATTTCATCAGCAAGCCGCTGGATGCGCTGGAAACCATGCTGCGTATCTGGAACCTGCTGGAAACCCGCGCGCTGTATAAATCGCTGCGCAAGCTGGTGCCGCCGGAAAACATCGAGCTGTTGCGCCAGCCACGGACGCTGGCGCAGCAGTGAGGCGTCTTTACTTGATGAGCGTCACCGGCACTGACACTTCATGGATCACCCGCGTGGCTACCGAGCCCAGTAGCAGGCCGCCAAAGTTGCCTAGCCCGCGGGTGCCCATGACCACAGCATCACACCCCAATCGCTGAACCTCGGCTTCTACCTGCTCGGCGACGTTGCCCAGCTCGACATGGGCCTGGAACGGCACGCCCGCTGCGGTCAGCAGCGCAATCGCATCATCGAGCACCCGCTTGCCTTCATTGGTCAGCCCGGCCTTCACACCATCAATCATGTCGGGGGCCAGATAAAGGCTGTAATCAATGGGGCTGGCCTGCACATTGAGGATATGCACCTCAAGCGATTTGGTGAGGTCGCCAGACAATTCGATGACAAATTTTCGCACGCCTTGCGGCCGCGTCTGTCCTGGCCGGCCACCATTACCGAAACGAGTCGCTACGCAATGAGCCAACTCACCGGGGCATGGCTCGTCCGCCAGCCAGTGCAGACGATAACGCAGCCGGTAATCTGTTCCAGGGCCTGCCGGTTTTTCAGGTACCCACATGGCGACGATATTGTCGTGGATCTCATCGTCTGTAGGAATTTCAACCAACTGTACGGCGCCTTTCCCCCAATCGCCCAAGGGCTCGACCCACAGGCTCGGCCGCCGTTCATAATGCACGCCATCCAGGTAATGGCTGAATTCGCGATCCCGCTGCAGCAGACCGAAACCTCGCGGGTTATTGTCGCTGAAGGCAGATGCCATGGTTCTCGGCGGGTTGTTCAACGGTCGCCATATTCGCTCGCCTGCACCGGTCCAGATCGCCAGTCCGTCGGAGTCATGCACCTCGGGCCGCCAGTCAGCAGCTGTTTTCTTGGTCTGTTCACTGAACCAGTACATTGAGCTGATCGGCGCGATGCCGAACCTTTGCACTTCGCCGCGCATGAACAGTGCGGCCTCGACCTCCATGACCACCCCTTTGCCCCGCTGTATGGCAAAGCGATACGCCCCACAGATGCTCGGCCCGTAAAGCAGTGCATAGACAACGACTGAGTCGGATGTATTGCTGTCCGGCGATTCAAACCAGAAGTGAGTGAAGTCGGGAAATTCTTCCGCACGCTCGGGCTGGGCGACATCCAGCGCGATACCACGTGCGGAAAGTCCATATTGATACAGCTCGCCAATGGCACGAAAGTACGCAGCGCCGAGAAAAGCCGTCCAATCGTTATTACGCCAATCCAGTTTTTGCTGATCGCCTGTTCGACTTTCCTGAAAGCGAAACCCGGCAAAGCCAACACCCTGAGTCAACTGACGCGCAGGGCTGTCTTCGGGCATGTCGAAATACGCCTGATCGTAGAGAATTTCCTTGGCAGCACCCTTATCGACGACATAGAGCCGCACCAGCTTGGGGAAAAACTTCCCCGGGTGAAAAAAAGTGATAGGAAACTGGCCCGGTCCCTCCGCGAACAATGCGTACTCCGGCTTGAAGCGAATCTTGCCGTGAGCGTCGTAGTCCAGTTTCGCCAGTACCTCCGCCGAAAGAGTTGACGGCACAATGTACGGCTGTGAGGCGGCCTCTTTTGCGCGCTGCACTAAAAGATCAAACGAAAAGGGCTCGCTATCGCCCATTTTCAGCGGCTCGTCAGCCTGTGAGGAAGAAGGGATACCTGATACGAACAACAGAGCAGATATCGAAGAAAACTCGAGAAAGTTTCGTCGATTCAACATGGTGGGAAGTGACCTGGTGGGGGTAGATCTGGTGGGCGGTAGACCTGAGCATAGATCAGTCCGCCAAATACACCCGTTCAGCTCGTCCGATTAACTCAATGCCCCTCAAGGAACGCCGCTGCCTGATCCAGCAACAGCATGGGATTTTCGGCCTTGTGTATATCAACCGACAGCAACTGACGGAAAAGCCGTGCGCCGGGGAAACCCAAACCAAGCCCGAGCATGTGCCGAGTGACATGGTGCATGTTGCCACCGCTGGCAATATGCGCCGCAATGTACGGCCGCATCGACTCCAACGCATCGTAACGACTGATAACCGGCGCAGTGCTGTCGAACAACTGCTGATCAACATGCGCCAACAGATACGGGTTGTGATAAGCCTCACGGCCCAGCATGACGCCGTCGAAGGTCTGCAAATGTTCGCTGCACTGCTCCAGCGTCTTGATGCCACCGTTGAGTACAATCTCCAGGTCAGGAAAGTCAGACTTCAGTTGCGCGACCACGTCATAACGCAGCGGCGGAATATCGCGGTTTTCCTTGGGAGACAGTCCTTCGAGAATCGCGATACGGGCGTGAACCGTAAAACTCCCGCAACCCGCCTCCTGAACCTTGCCAACGAAATCACACAACTCGGCGTAGCTGTCGCGGCCATTGATACCTATCCGGTGCTTGACCGTAACCGGAATACCAACCGCATCGCGCATCGCCTTCACGCAATCCGCCACCAACTCAGGATGCGCCATCAGGCACGCGCCGATCATGTTGTTCTGCACCCGATCACTCGGGCAACCGACGTTCAGATTGACCTCGTCGTAGCCCGCCTCTTCAGCCAGCCGGGAACAGGCAGCCAGGTCCGCCGCCGTGCTACCGCCCAACTGCAACGCCAGCGGGTGCTCGGTCTCGTCATGACGCAAGAACCGCTCGCGGTCGCCGTGCAGCAAGGCACCGGTGGTGACCATTTCGGTGTAGAGCAAGGCATGCTTTGAGAGCTTGCGCATGAAGTAGCGGCAATGGTGGTCGGTCCAGTCCATCATCGGGGCGATGGAGAAGCGGCGGGACAGTGTGGTGGCTGATTGGCTAATGGTTGTAGGGGTTTCGTGGTTTTCAGTTGTCATGTGAATTGATCTTTTATGCAGCCGCTTCTACCCGGGTTGATTCATTTTCAGCAAGCGGTCGTCACAATGTAGCAATCGACGCTGGAAATGTTGCAATTTGAGATGGGTACGATCACAGCACGTAAACGCGAAGGTAAAACCACTGGTCTCACGGCGCAGATACGGATTGTCAGGAATGCGCGGCAGTTTAACAGGAAGGCAGGCTGTGGAGTGCAGTAGGTGGCTTAGGTCAAGGGCCAGTGGGATAGAAGTCAAATTCTGCTCGATATCTCAAATGGTAAACGCTGGCCTTCGTGCTGATGCAGATCGGCGAGCGGGCTACATTTTGACACGCCGACACGCGCTACAGGTGTAGCCTATGACAGCTGTAAGCCTATCGGTAGTTCAAATGGTGCCGCGTCAGAGCAGTGGCAGGAAATGCACGAAACCAACGTATTGACCTGATTGGATCTAACGCCGGAGGCGTATGAGCGGTGTTACGTATTTTTAGCCAAAGGGCCAAAGCAAGCCCTCACAGGGTACGAACGAGGCGCTGAGCTCCACTTAGAGCATAGAGCAGAGGCGATGGTTGGACTTGCAAGAGTAAGCTGAGAGGACAGTGGATTGGTCGAACGCGGGAGTATCAGTTTTTTTGTGTTCGGGCTGGTTAGGGCCTGCCGTCAGGCAGGCCCTTGTTTTACCAGCTCGG
>NZ_LKBW01000261.1 GCF_002699855.1 Pseudomonas amygdali
TTTGGTCGGCATACATGCACCTCTAGCTACATGTTATGCCCGAACACAAAATTTCTGACAGTCTCTTGGCAGCCGCGCGAATGTCGTAGCATTTGCCACCCACTTCTATTTGACCGTGTGCTTTGAGTTCCTGTACATCCACCTCTGAATGTCTAAGCGCTTCGACGTTAGAGAAACGTGTTTGTATCGGGTTCATGACTCATCCTCTTTCAATGCGCGTCGCGCCACGTTTTTATCCACTCTACAAGTTCAGCGATCGCCTGCTTCAGCGTCACCACACTCACCTTCTCTCTGGGAATTGCCTTAAAGCCGATATACAGCTCGCTGCCTGCATGCCACCCCAGCCCGGGTCCATCATTGAACAGAGGGTTAAGTGCGCCACTCAACAAACGCTTCAAGGGAAGATCAGGGGAAATGTCCATCAGCCCGATCAGCAGCAGGCGCTGGAATACGTGGTCCACGACCACTTTCAGCGCAATCTCTTCATCGACCACCAGATCACAAGCGCCTGTGTCGTCGAATACCAAGGGTTGCATCGTCAATGACGTTGATAAGTCGGCAAGAACAGTTTTGTATAATCGGTCAGTCATTAATACACCTCGGCGTGCTGAAAAATGTACGAATTGACGAGGTCGATAAATCACTTCCCCAGGCAGGGTATTAATCATCGAAGCCTGCAAAACAATGCATTCACGGACCAGGACGGAAGATAAGGCCGCCGCCCTGCTCCATTGCATCAATGCGCCCGGTCAATCCCGAACTGATCCAGCACCGGGTCAACGTTATGATCGAACGCCTTCTGCGCCTTGTGCTTCTTGACCGCATCAATGATCGCCGAGATACCAAAGCCCAAGGCCATGGCACCGTCGATGGCCCAGCCGATAACCGGGATTGCAGCACCCAGTGCCGCGCCTGCGGCAAGCCCTGTGGCTTCGCCGGCGACCAGGCCGACAGCGCGGCCGATCATCTGCCCGCCCAGACGCCCGAGACCGGCGGAGGCCTCGCGGCCCATCATCTTCGCCCCGGCGTCGACCCCTCCCTTGATCGCCTCGGCGCCCAGCTTCGTGCTGTCGTAAATGGCCTGCGTCGCGCCAAGCTTGTCGCCGTTGGCGAGCATGGTGGATACCGATGCAAAGCCCATGACTGAGTTCAGCACCTTGCCGCCCGCCCCGGCATCAGCAAGCTGAGCCAACAGCGAGGGGCCGCCCTCTTCATCACTTTTGCCTTCCAGCAACTTGCGGCCTTTTTTGGAGTTCTGCAGCTCATTCAATGTGCTGGTCGTGTAGTTTTCATGCTCGCCTTCAACGAAATCAGCGGGCAGCACACTTTCATAGGCCGCTTTCTGGTTGTCTGCGGTTTGCAGGGCTTCGCTGGCATCGGCCTTTTTCTGGCCAAGCAATTGCTTCAGTGCGCCACCTTCGCTGAAGTTGCGAACGTAGGAATCGGCAATCTTCGTTTGCACTTCATCAGGCTGGTTGTTGAATACTTGCTGGGCAGTGGGCACTTGGGCATCGGGAAACAGGTCTTTTTGCAGTTGCAGTTGAGCCGACAGGCCGGTGATGGCGCAGCTGTAATCGGGGTCGGGGTTGTGTTTGCCGACGGCCTTGTCTGCGGTTGCCAGGTCGGTTTGCAAGGCCTTTCCGCTGTTGACGTTTTGAACCTGCTCAGTCACGGCCTTTTGCAGCGCCGAATCGCTGCTGACCAGGCTGCGCTCCTGTTCGGGAATGCTTTTGTTGAGGTACTCCTGAACATCGGGATCGGCTTGCAACTGAGCGATTCGCTCATTAAGGCCCGCCTCGGTCTTCTCGGTATTGCGCAAATCCCGCCCGGCTATCACGCTCTGCTGAGTCTGCTGCAACTTGATCATCACAGCGGCCTTCTGCGCGCCGGTGTAAGCCTTGGGCTTCTCGAAAACCTGAGCGTTGAGTTTGCTGATATCGATACCGGCTACCGAATTCAACGTCGCGGCGTCGCTGAGCATGCTGGCGAACTGGCCACCATTTTTGGGGGCGCTCTTCCTGATCCACTCGCTCATATTGGACGCATCGAACACCTGGTCGGGGCTATGCGCAGCCTTCTTGCGCCCGGTCAGACCGGCTTCATCCACCTGGCTGAGGAAGCCCGCCTGCGACCACATGTTGGACGACTGTTTGAGCGTACCTGACAACCCGGGGTTACTTTTAATCAGCGCTTTCAGACCCTCGGCGCTGACATTACCATCGACATCGGTTTTGTCAGGCGCCCCATCGGCATGATGAGGGTCGGCTGCCGTCGCCAACGGCATATTGGCGCGCATCACCGCTGCGCTGCGCACCATTTCAAGGGATTGAGGATCAGCGCCGGGGTTATCTTCCATGTACTTGGCCAAGTCCTTGTCGGCATTGTCGGCCGCCTTCTCCGAATTTTTGGCGAACGCCTTGAGGTCTTTGTTGGTGATTTTCCCATCCGCATTACCGCCATCCTTGCCGACGTCCACAGCCGTCTTCAACGCAGGGTTGGCGTTGATGAACGCCATCGCCTTGTCAGCATTGGGGCCGTGCTCTCTGGCCATCCAGGCGGCCGCAATCGGCCGGTTGAGTTCTTTTGCCGCCTGCTCGCGTTCTTCGGGCGGCAGATGGGCGACCATCGGATCCCAGCGCTTGAGGGCCTCGGGCGAAGAGTATTCGGAGTTATCGAGAAACGCGGCATCGGTAGCGCTGGGAGCATTTGCCGGGTCGGAGGCAGCCGCCGCAGGTGACGCGCTGGCTGTTGAGACCGATGTCATTGGGGACACCTGAACACTGTCCTGATCAACGCTGGAGGTGCTCTCGCTACTACTGCTGCGAGTCAGCAGACTCATCAGCGATGAGCCGCTTTGCTCGGCATCAGAAAAGAAAGATGTATTGTCGTTGGCCTGGCCGAACTGCACAAAGGCCTGATCACCACCTGCGCTGCTCTGCGTGAGCGAGTCTTTGGCTAATGGCGTCTCAGCAGCCAGTTCGCCAGAGGTGGGTTGATTCACGATGCCGCCGAGGGCAGGACTGGGAGAACTGGATATACGCATGGTTGCCATCCAAGTGGTGAAGGATGGCAACTGTGTGGTTTTGCGTGCGAGTTGGTTCCAGACAGATATCCACTCAGGCGAACGGGTCAATCTGCTGCTTCAATTGCACCCGTGCCCGGGACAGTCGCGAGCGCACAGTGCCAATCGGAACGCCGAGCGTGTTCGCCGTATCCTGATAATTGCCATCCATCTCCAGCGACACTTCCAGGACCTTTTGCATGTTCGACGGCAAGCAATCAATGGCTGCGATGACGCGTGCCAATTGCCTGTGCCCGTCTACCTGATGAGTGATATCGCCATTCCATTCCAGCTCTGAATGAACGTCGTCTTCCCAGCTTTCCTGATAGGGCTGGCGATACATTTTGCGGAAGTGATTACGGATCAGGTTCAACGCAATACCACACAACCAGGTCTGCGGCTTGCTGGCATGTTGAAACTTGTGCTCGTTGCGCAGGGCCTCCAGAAATACGCATTGCAAGATGTCATCGACATCATCCGGGTTCATTACGCGCTTCTGAATGAACGCTCTGAGCATCTGTATCTGATCAGCCGTCAGTTGACGGATACCGGCAGACGAAGAGTCCTGGCGTGGCTGGGTTGCATCAAGGATCACTAGGTTCGGAAACATGGGCTTACCTTAATTTAATGGTGTGCAAGCCCTATAGCGATAACCGTGCCAGCCAAAATAATTATTTAAGTTACTGATTTATATAATTATTTTAAAATTTGTAATTCTTTGTAATACATTTTTTTGCGCAACGCCGTTTTTATCACTACAGCTTTTGGCACAAACGCGTCAGCCCCTTTTACAAGGGAACCGAATCCTGGCCAGGCCCCACTCAGCGGTCATGACCAGGCTCAGAACCGTCCTATGAAAATCGTCGCCCCGCCTATATTGCCAACCCACACGGTCACGCCGATTCGCGCCGTCACGCCCGCTGCGCGAGCGATTCCCGGGACCCTGTCGTCGGAAAAAGGCACGTCATCGCAACAGGTCTCGCGCTTCGCCGCAGCACTGGTGCAAAACAGCCGGATACTGCGCCAGCGCGAACTGATCGCAAGCAGAAATGCACTGCAATCACGGGCCGTCAAACTGGGTGAGCTCTATCAGTTGTTGATGAGCGCCAACGATACCGGTCTGGATAACGCCGCGAGGCTGCTGCGCAAAAAACTGCTGCAAGAGAACGACACAGAACTGGAACAGGTTCTGGAATTTGCCGATGGCGATGCGGCCAAGGCCCACGTGGTGCTGCAAGCGGCACGCAAACAGGCTGAGGAAGATGGCGCTGAAGGCGAGTACGTGGCGCTCACCCAAACGCTGAAACAGTTGCGACGCAAGTTCGGACCACACGCCCGGGCAGGCATTAATACTGCCAGGGCGTTCGGGCGGCAGAACGTCGACAACAAACGCCGTGCCGCGTTGCGCAACCTTTATGGCGTAGCGGTTTCCGGACAGCCAAACGTGACCGGCCTGATCGAAGCCTTGATCAACGAGCAGGAAGAGACCGGAGACTTCGACCTCAATCTGCGCGACATGCGCAGAGCCATTGCCGACGATCTCTCGGCGATTACCCCTTCGGCATCTCATGAACAGCTGCGCACATTGATGCACGGGCTGACCACGGCACGCCACGTGACGACGTTGTTGCGCGGTTGTGAACACCTGCTTGGGCGCATGCGCAACAAGAACCCTGACCTGAAGGTGGATCCGCCAGCCTTTCTCAAACACTTGCTGACCCTGACGGCCAATGGAATGAACGTGAACCAGACCCTGCAACTGACTCAACACATCGGCGGTACCAGGCTCAAGAACCAGCTGGCATTTCTCAATGGCTTGCGGCCGATGCTGATGCAATTGCCCATCCTGCTCTGGAAGGACATGAAAAGCCGCCAGGCTGCGCTGAATAACCTGCTCACCCTGATGGCAGAACTGACTCAACAGGAACAGAAGCAGCTTTTTGAGGGGCTTGCCGGATGAATCAAGTCATCAACTTTCTGAACATGATTGCCCTGTCGGCCATGCGCCGGTCAGAGCTGGTCGGCGCATTCTTCGTCATCGCCATTGTCTTCATGATGATCACCCCCCTGCCCACCGGGCTGGTTGATGTGTTGATCGCGGTGAACATCTGTATATCGTGCCTGCTGATCATGCTGGCGATGCATTTGCCAAGACCGCTGGCATTCTCGACCTTTCCGGCCGTGCTGTTGCTGACCACCATGTTTCGTCTGGCGCTGTCGATTTCCACAACACGATTGATCCTGCTCAATCAAGACGCCGGGCACATTGTCGAAGCCTTCGGCCAATTCGTGGTGGGTGGCAACCTGGCGGTGGGCCTGGTGATCTTTCTGATCCTGACAGTGGTCAACTTTCTGGTTATCACCAAAGGTTCGGAACGGGTCGCCGAGGTCGGCGCGCGGTTTACGCTGGACGCTATGCCCGGCAAGCAGATGTCCATCGACAGTGACCTGCGTGCCAACCTGATAACCGTTCAGGAGGCGCGCAATCGCCGCGCTGAGCTGAACAAGGAAAGTCAGTTGTTCGGTGCTATGGACGGCGCGATGAAGTTCGTCAACGGTGATGCCATTGCCAGCCTGATCATCGTTGCCATCAACATGATCGGCGGTATTTCCATCGGCGTGTTGCAGCACAATATGAGCGCGGGCGATGCGTTGCAGCTGTACACCGTGCTGACCATCGGTGACGGCCTGATTGCACAGATCCCGGCGCTACTGATCTCCGTAACCTGCGGCATGATCATCACCCGCGTACCCAATACCGAGGCTGGCGCGGAGGCCAACATTGGCCGTGAAATCGCCGAACAGATTACCAGCCAGCCCAAGGCATGGATCATCGCCGCAGTGGCCATGCTCGGCTTCGCGGCTCTGCCGGGTATGCCCACGGGAGTATTCATCACCATCGCGATCATCTGCGGTGCCGGTGGCATGCTGCAGTTGCAACGGGCAAGACCCAAGCCCGACGAACAACGCGCCACTGCCGTCGCCCCGGAAATGAACGGCAAGGAAGACCTGCGTACCTTCTCACCCAGCCGGCAGTTCGTCCTGCAATTTCACCCAGGCCAGGACAGCGCACAGATCGAGGCACTGATCAGCGAAATACGTCGGCGACGCAATAGACTGGTGGTGCAATACGGTCTGACCCTGCCGTCGTTCATCATTGAACATGCCGATCATCTTCCTCCGGACGAGTTTCGCTTCACCGTCTACGACGTACCCATGCTCAAGGCGACATTTACCCAGTCCCATGTCGCCGTGGACGCCCGCCAACTGGGTGGTGAAAACCTCCCGGCGGCGATTCCGGGCAATACCGACCGCCAGGAAGATCAATGGGTGTGGTTGCCCGCCGAGCAGTGCGGTGAGCTGAACCCGGTCAGCGCCATGACCCTGATCGTCGAACGCATGGAACGCGCATTGCAGTCCTGCGCGCCTCAGTTCATCGGCTTGCAGGAGACCAAAGCCATCCTCAGCTGGCTGGAATCCGAGCAGCCGGAGCTTTCACAAGAGATACAGCGAGTGCTCACGCTGACGCGCTTCTCGGCGGTTCTGCAACGTCTCGCGTCGGAGCGCGTACCGCTCAGAGCCATACGGCTGATCGCCGAGACCCTGATCGAGCATTGCCAGCATGAACGCGATACCAACGTGCTGACCGACTACGTGCGCATCGCGCTCAAATCGCAGATCTACCACCAGTATTGCGGTGCCGAAGGCCTGCAGGTGTGGCTGCTCACGCCGGAAAGCGAGGGCTTGCTGCGCGACGGTCTGCGCCAGACACAGACCGAAACGTTCTTCGCACTGAGTAACGAGATCAGCCAGATGCTCGTGCAACAAATGAATATCGCATTTCCGGTGCGCGCGCCCGAACAGGCGGTACTGCTGGTCGCGCAGGACCTGCGCAGCCCACTGCGGACCTTGTTGAGGGAGGAGTTCTATCACGTTCCCGTACTGTCTTTCGCAGAAATCAGCAACGCGGCCAAGGTCAAGGTAATGGGTCGCTTCGACCTTGAAGACGATCTTGAGCCAATGGACAACGAGCACGCAGCTTGAGCCTTTCAGGCTTGAGCAAAGGGAGACTTTCAGATGTTTGAATTACGCGTACTGAACGGTCAGCACCAAGGCGCAGCCTTGCCACTGGTGGGCGAGCAATGGTCGATTGGCTCTGCCGCGCAACACGATCTGGCACTGGACGAAGCAGGAGTGGAAAGCCTGCATTGCCGCCTGCAACGCCTGGACGACAGCTGGACACTGAACGCTGAAGAAGGCGCGGTGTGCGACGAAGAGGGTAACGCCCGGCCCGGTATTGATCTGACACTCAACACTGCATTCTTGTTGGGCTCAGTGTGGCTGTGCGTTTCGCCCGCAGGCGATGAGTGGCCTTCAGTGCCAGCGGTCATCCCGAAACAGCCACAGGCCGACCCCGAGCCTGTGCGCAATGATGTGCCGCTGAAAAAGGTCAAGTCGCGCTCGCAATTGCTCATCCGTACCACAGGGATCATCGCCGGCTTGCTGGTGGGCGTCATCGGCAGCGCCTGGAGCCTGACCCGCCCGCCCGCCATTGCAATGGACCAAAGCCCCGGCCACATGTCCTCGGTCACAGCAGAGGCACCGGTAGAGACATCTCCTACACCGGCAAAGATCATCAAACCCGCAGCCGATAAACGCATACGCCTGACCAGCGCGGATGCGGTACGCCATCAGTTGGGCACTATGCTCAGCGACCGGCTGCTGACCGATGTCAGCGTGGAAGAAACAGCCGAAGGGCTGGTGCTCAACGGCGATCTCAAAGAGGAATCCCTGCTGGTCTATCAACGCATGCTGCAGCGTTTCAAGGACCGCTATGAGTCGCCGGTGACGGTGTTCGACAACGTCGCCAGCACACGCAGCGCCCTGCCCTTCGTGGTGGTTCAAATCATGACCGGCCCGCATGCGCATCTGGTGACTGCAGACGGCCGCCGTATTTATGTGGGTGACGAGGTGGATGGCTTGCGCCTGACGCGAATCGACAATCAGCGCCTGCAATTCGACGGCAATCGGCACATTGAGGTGAACTGGTGAATGCTGCACTGAGCCAGTGGAAAGACGCCCACGCAGCACGCTTGCGTGACTACAGCGCCGTGCGCGTCAGTGGCCGGGTCAGTGCAGTGCGCGGGATTCTGCTGGAATGCAAGATTCCTGCGGCCAAGGTGGGCGATCTTTGCGAGGTGAGCAAAGCCGACGGCAGTTTTCTGCTGGCTGAAATCGTCGGTTTCACTCAGGAATGTACGCTGCTCAGCGCCTTGGGCGCACCCGACGGAATCCAGGTCGGTGCTCCGATCCGCCCGCTGGGCATCGCCCACAGGATTGGCGTTGACGACAGTTTGCTGGGCTGCGTCCTGGATGGCTTCGGACGTCCACTGCTCGGTGATTGCCTCGGTGCTTTTGCCGGGTCGGATGATCGTCGCGAAACACTGCCGGTGATCGCCGACGCCTTGCCGCCCACCCAGCGCCCGCGCATTACCAACGCCCTGCCCACCGGGGTACGCGCCATCGACAGCGCCATTCTTCTGGGCGAGGGTCAACGTGTGGGGCTGTTCGCCGGTGCTGGCTGTGGCAAGACCACACTGATGGCCGAACTGGCCCGCAACATGGGCTGCGATGTCATCGTCTTCGGGCTGATCGGCGAACGGGGCCGCGAGCTGCGCGAGTTTCTCGACCATGAACTGGACGAAACCCTACGCGCCCGCTCGGTGCTGGTCTGTGCCACCTCTGATCGCTCAAGCATGGAGCGCGCACGCGCAGCGTTCACCGCGACCGCTATCGCCGAAGCATTCCGCGCACGAGGCCAGAAAGTGCTGTTGCTGCTCGACTCCCTGACCCGGTTTGCCCGTGCGCAGCGGGAGATAGGGATTGCCTCGGGCGAACCGTTGGGGCGTGGCGGCCTGCCACCCTCGGTTTACACCTTGCTGCCACGCCTGGTCGAGCGCGCCGGCATGAGCGAGAACGGCTCGATCACCGCACTCTACACCGTGCTGATCGAGCAGGACTCGATGAACGATCCGGTGGCGGATGAAGTGCGTTCACTGCTCGACGGGCACATCGTGCTGTCCCGCAAGCTGGCCGAGCGCGGGCATTACCCCGCCATTGACGTATCCGCCAGCATCAGCCGGATCCTCAGCAATGTCACCGGCCGCGAACACCAGCGAGCGAACAATCGTCTGCGCCAGCTACTGGCTGCCTACAAACAAGTGGAAATGCTCCTGCGGCTGGGCGAATACCAGGCCGGTGCAGACCCGGTGACCGATTGCGCGGTGCAACTGAATGACGACATCAACGAATTTCTGCGCCAGGACCTGCGTGAGCCGGTGCCCTTGCAGGAAACCCTGGACGGGTTGCTGCGGCTCACTTCCAGACTGCCGGAGTAACGATGGAAGACACACTGGAAGACGATCCGCAGCGAGCAGCACTGGAACAGGTGATCAGCTTGCTGACCCCGCTGCGCCAGCATCGTCAGGCGAGCGCTGAACGGGCTCATCGCCACGCGCAGGTGGAACTGAAATCGATGCTCGACCACTTATCAAAAACACGGGCATCGCTGGATCAGGAACGTGACAACCACAAGCGGCGTCGCGAGGGCCTGTCTCAGGAACACCTGGAAAAGACCATCAGCCCGAACGATATCGACCGATGGCATGAGAAAGAAAAACACATGCTCGACCGCCTGGCCTGTATTCGGCAGGACGTGCAGCAACAGCAATTGCGGGTAGCCGAACAGCAGGCGTTGCTTGAGCAGAAGCGCCTGCAAGCCAAAGCGTCTCAGCGCGCGGTCGAGAAACTCGCCTGCATGGAGGAGACGCTCAACGAAGAAGGTTAAGTGACGATGACCGCACCGATCAAACACCCGGCCAAAGCGCCAACGGCACCACCCGTAGTGCATGCCACACCGCCTTCTGCGCCCGCGCAGCGCGCACCGGACAAGGCTGATGACAAGCCACCGGCTTTTGGCAGCAAAACGCGTACCGACATGCCGAAGGTCCGCTTCGCACAAAACCGTTCGGCGACAGAGACACCGGAGAGCGCCGACGGCCTGTTCTTTTCCCAACTACTGATACCTCAGGTCGGTGAAGAGCCTGATCATCAAGGTTTCGGCGGCAGCAGCATCGCCCTCCCCGCACACGCCGAAAATGTACCGACCCAATTGATCGACGAGCTGGCGCAGCGCTTGCCCGAACAGCCGGCCGGCCCGCTGGCGTTTACCCTGCTGATGCCCAGCCTGGGGACAGTACGCGTCAATGCCGAAAAAACCGAACACCGTTGGAGCATCCAGCTGGGCTTCGCCCGTCGCGACGTTCTGAAACGTTTGCAGGGTCATACCGGCGCATGCCGTGACTCACTGTCGCGGGC
Organism: Pseudomonas amygdali; assembly: GCF_002699855.1. Lineage (GTDB taxonomy): Bacteria > Pseudomonadota > Gammaproteobacteria > Pseudomonadales > Pseudomonadaceae > Aquipseudomonas > Aquipseudomonas amygdali. The sequence goes on from NZ_LKBW01000261.1 coordinate 10,439, forward strand.
ACTCGGTCATGACGTTGAGCTGGACCTGCATGAAGATCTTGCAGCATGAGCGCGCTGCGTCTGCGCAAGGTCGATGCCCTGCTGGCTCAGGCCACGCGTGAGCTGGGTGCCGGTCAGAGCCTGGGCTTCAGCGCCGCAGGTCAGGACGCCGAACTGACCCTGTTGCCACTGCTTGCCGACACAGGCGAACCGGCAGGTGCTGTCTGGCTGAGCACAGCCATCGGGCCCCTGTTGCTGAGCGACGCCGAAGCGCTGCTCAGCCTGCTGGGCGATATCCCCTTTACGCTCGGGGGCGAGCAACAAGCCTGGTACTGGCAGCTGTTCAATCAACGTCTGAGCCCGACCATTGCCCGACTGCTGGCACCGGTCGAACCCCGGCACAACAAACCGCAAGCACCCACCCTGGGCTGCCGGGTTCAGATACGGCGTGGTGGTGAGCAGCTTCACGCGCACTTGCATGCAACGCCCGACACACTGCTCAGGCTGCTGCGATCAGCGTCCTGGCAAGCCCGCACGCGCACTGTGGACGAGTCCTGGTCAGTGGCCAGCCCCCTGATCATCGGTGAAATGTCGCTGACCCGGGAACAAATCGCCTCGCTGCGCCCCGGTGACGTGGTACTGCCCGCCCACTGCCAGTTCGACAGCGCCGGTCAAGGGTTCCTGAGCCTGGCAGGACGGCAATGGGCGGCGCAGACCGACCAGCACGCGCAGCGTCTTTTTTTGCGGCTCAGTCATGAGGAGCACCGCCACCATGAGTACTGAAGATCTGTATCAGGAAGATGTCGAGATGCTCGACGACTATGAAGACCCATCGACTGAACAGCACTGGTCCGAAGAAGAAGACGGCGAGCCATCCGGGTATGCGACGGCCGAACCGGACGATCACGCAGCGCAGGAAGAACAGGACGAGCCCCCGGCACTCGATTCGCTGGCACTGGACCTGACCCTGCGTTGCGGCGAGCTCAGGCTGACGCTCGCCGAACTGCGCCGGCTGGATGCCGGGACTATCCTTGAAGTCACCGGCATTTCGCCGGGGCACGCGACGTTGTGCCATGGCGAACAGGTGGTGGCCGAGGGTGAGCTGGTGGATGTCGAGGGTCGCCTGGGTCTGCAGATTACCCGCCTGGTGACCCGCTCATGATCATGGAGGGCGTAAACCCGATCATGCTGGCGCTGTTTCTTGGCTCGCTGTCACTGATCCCCTTTCTGTTGATTGTCTGCACCGCCTTTCTGAAAATCGCCATGACCCTGCTGATCACCCGCAACGCAATTGGCGTTCAGCAGGTGCCGCCGAACATGGCCCTGTACGGCATCGCCCTGGCCGCAACCATGTTCGTCATGGCCCCGGTGGCGCATGAGATCCAGCAGCGGGTCCATGAACACCCGCTGGAACTGGGCAGCGCCGACAAGCTGCAGAGCAGTCTGAAAACAGTGATCGAGCCACTGCAACGCTTCATGACGCGCAATACCGACCCGGATGTGGTCGCCCATCTGCTGGAAAATACCCAGCGTATGTGGCCAAAGGAAATGGCCGATCAGGCCAACAAAAACGACCTGTTGCTGGCGATTCCGGCCTTTGTGCTGTCGGAACTGCAGGCCGGTTTCGAGATCGGTTTTCTGATCTATATCCCTTTCATCGTCATCGACCTGATTGTCTCCAACCTGCTACTGGCCCTGGGCATGCAGATGGTCTCGCCGATGACCCTGTCGTTGCCGCTCAAGCTGCTGCTGTTCGTGCTGGTGTCGGGCTGGTCCCGCCTGCTCGACAGCCTCTTCTATTCGTATATGTGAGGCGGCCATGGAAGCGTTGGCGTTGTTCAAGCAAGGCATGTTTCTGGTCGTCATCCTGACCGCTCCGCCGCTGGGTGTCGCTGTGCTGGTCGGGGTGCTCACCTCGCTGCTGCAGGCACTCATGCAGATTCAGGATCAGACGCTGCCCTTCGGCATCAAGCTCGGGGCGGTCGGGCTGACCCTGGCCATGACCGGCCGCTGGATCGGCGTCGAGCTGATTCAGTTCATCAATATGGCTTTCGACCTGATTGCACGGTCCGGGGTCAATCACTAAATGCCCTTCGACGCCCACGAAGCGTTTCAATTCATGCTGGGCATGGGTCTGGCGATGGCGCGCCTGCTGCCGTGCATGCTTCTGGTGCCAGCCTTCTGTTTCAAATACCTGAAAGGCCCGCTGCGCTATGCGGTAGTGGCCGTGCTGGCGATGGTCCCGGCCCCCGCAATCAGCCGCGCGCTGGGTTCTCTTGACGATAACTGGTTTGCCATCGGCGGCCTGATGATCAAAGAGGCGGTACTGGGCACGCTATTGGGGCTGTTGCTGTATGCGCCGTTCTGGATGTTTGCCTCGGTCGGCGCCCTGCTCGACAGTCAGCGCGGGGCGCTCAGCGGTGGCCAGTTGAACCCGGCCCTCGGTCCGGACGCCACACCGCTGGGCGATTTGTTTCAGGAAACCCTGATCATGCTGGTGATTCTCACTGGCGGTCTTTCACTCATCACTCAGGTCATCTGGGACAGCTACAGCGTCTGGCCACCGACTGCCTGGCTGCCGGGCATGACCGCAGGCGGTCTGGATGTCTTTCTGGAACAGCTCAACCAGACCATGCAACACATGCTGTTGTATGCCGCGCCCTTCATTGCCCTGCTACTGTTGATCGAAGCCGCGTTTGCGATCATCGGCCTGTATGCACAGCAACTGAACGTATCGATTCTGGCCATGCCAGCCAAAAGCATGGCCGGCCTGGCCTTTCTGTTGATCTACCTGCCAACGCTGCTGGAGCTGGGCACCGGTCAACTGTTGAAGCTGGTTGATCTGAAGTCGCTGCTGGCGCTTCTGGTGCAAGTGCCGTGAGTGAAAAAACCGAAAAGGCTACCCCCAAACAGATACGTGACGCTCGCGAAAAAGGTCAGGTGGGGCAGAGTCAGGACCTTGGCAAACTGCTGGTACTGATGGTCGTCAGTGAAATCACCCTGGGCCTGGCCGATGACAGCGTCGACCGGTTGCAGGCCTTGCTCGCACTGTCTTTCAAAGGTATTGACCGGAGCTTCGCTGCATCCGTCGAGCTGATCGCCAGCGAAGGCCTTTCCGTGTTGCTCAGCTTCACGTTGTGCAGCGTCGGCATGGCCATGTTGATGCGCCTGGTCAGCAGCTGGATGCAGATCGGCTTTCTGTTCGCGCCCAAGGCCTTGAAGCTGGACATCAACAAGATCAACCCCTTCTCGCATGCCAAGCAGATGTTTTCCGGGCAGAACATCCTCAACCTGCTGCTCAGTATCCTCAAGGCTGTTGCCATTGGCGCGACCTTGTACATGCAGGTCAAGCCCGCGCTGGGCGCTCTTATCCTGCTGGCCAACAGCGATCTGACGACGTACTGGCACGCATTGGTCGAACTCTTTCGTCATATTTTGCGCGTGATTCTGGGGTTGCTGCTGGTCGTCGCCATGGTCGACTTCGCCATGCAGAAATACTTTCACGCCAAGAAGCTGCGCATGAGCCACGAGGACATCAAAAAAGAATACAAACAGTCCGAAGGCGATCCTCATGTCAAAGGCCATCGTCGACAACTGTCCCATGAAATCCTCAACCAGGAGCCCAGCGCCGCCCCCAATCCGGTGGAGGAAGCAGACATGCTGCTGGTCAACCCGACGCACTACGCGGTGGCGCTGTATTACCGGCCAGGCGAGACGCCTCTGCCGCTGATTCATTGCAAGGGTGAGGACGAGGAAGCGCTGGCGCTGATTGCTCGTGCCAAAAAGGCCGGTATCCCGGTGCTGCAGAGCATCTGGCTGACAAGAACGCTGTACCGCGCCAAGGTGGGCAAATACATCCCTCGCCCCACGCTGCAAGCTGTCGGGCACATCTACAAAGTGGTTCGCCAGCTGGATGAAATCACCGATGAAGTGATTCAGGTTGAGGTGGAGCTTTAAGCTGGGAGCTGCAAGCCGGAGCCTCCATCGCCAGCGCTGCACTCAACGTAGCTCAATCGGCATGATCCGTACACTTATCTGAAGGATGTCCTCACATACCTACCGACGCCGCAGCCGAGTGAAGTTGATCAACTGCTGCCGCATAAGCGGATGCCGTTTCAGTCATGCAAGACGGAGTTGCTGAACGCTTGCGGTTCAGGGAATGGCGTGAGGCGAAGAACGAGCGACGGCTCCCATTATCGGCTTCACCCTGGGCAGCTCAACTGTTCAGGGTGAAGTTCAATGGAAAAGAGCGTGCTGTCCCTGGCCAGGTAGCTATGCTCCTGGTGAAACTTGAACCTGCGCATCATAGCCAGCAACTGCGGTTCCTTGCAGGCCAGTTGGTCCAGACCAAGACGTATTCTCGCCTCCATGCTGGCCTTGCGTTCCTCGGAGAGGCTGCTAGCTGGCAAGTCGATCCTGTAGCGGTAGAAGATCGTGTCACCGTACCTCAAACCCACGTACTCAAGGGTGGTAATTGCATCCAGTTGCTTTGGCAGGGTCGCGTCCAACTGGGCGAGGCGCTCGACAAGCAGAGCCTGTTGGGCCACCTTCTCCTGCTCTGCCTTGAGCGAGAAATAGCGCCCAATCCCGGCAACCAGGAGCACCGCAGCGATACCTAGGTAGAAATTACGCGGGTTGCGCCGCTTCTTCGGCGCCAGCTTCATCAACATCTTGAATGACTCGTCCTGAGCATGAAAAAGCCCCTAACGAAACAAGGAGCTACGGGTAAAAACGACATAGTTTGACACAGTACCTCAGGGGGAGCACTCGGCTAATCCCCGGGCGGGGGGGTTATCAGGCGAGCACTGCGTGAGCTATCTGCCCAAGCCTGAACTGACTTTGACGCGCTGCGGCTCCGAATCGAGAAACCAGGAAAAACCTCTAAGTGCCAACCGGTTTCATCACGCAAGGTGTGATGCCCGGACGCTTAACGCTTACCTTGTAGCTTGCCTCTTTCAATTGCCCCAAAAAAAGACCGCCTCCTCTGCAGGGGCGGTCTTCTTTCATGCTGGCAGAATTGCCTAAGCCAGGTGTTCCAGGCCTGCCAGCATCAACTCATGTCGCCGTATGTCATCCAGGTTGGTGACGGCATCCGGCGCGTCGCTTACGGCATGCCACACTACAAAATCACGCTGTACATCCAGAAACAGAAAGTAGTTACGGAACCGCTCGGCCTCTGAGAACCTCATTTGCAGCGCCTCTCTCAGTTGCTCGGGACGCAGCGCACGCCCTTCGATGTGCAGCGCGATGCCCCAGTCATGATGCTCGCGCCGACTGACGAAGGACACTCCGTTTGCCACCGGCCAGACAGCAGGACTCTGGGCAGCGACGTTGTAGTAGAACGCCGCTTTTTCCTTTACCTCAATCATTTCTAATCCTTTAACTTCACGACTGTGTAATCCCGCTCGTGGTCCTGGTCGTCCAGACCGTCGCGCATGTCCGGCGGCCACCAGATGACCAGTTCGCGGTTTGTGGAGTCCGGACGTTTGCAGGCAACTCCCGTACATCCATGGGTGGCACACCCCGACAGGGTAGCGAACAGCACCAGCACAACTGCAATGCTACTGATCTTCATGGTTTCGCTCCCTTGAGCAGTGATGGCCGACTCTCTTTCGCCATTTTCGATATCTGTGGCTGGCGCACAGCGATATACACCTCGCTCTCTTCACCCGGTTGCAGCCAGGCGTGAGGCCAGGCGGCAACACCGATGACCCAGCGACCGCCGCAGCGGCTCTCGTCGATACGTACCGGTTTGTCGGTATTGTTGTGCGCCACGACAACCGCAACACCCCAATCCTTTCTGGCGTACCACTGCGAACGTTGAGCGTCGAGCGTCAGCCCCGCGCCCGGATCACAAAGGCTATCAGTTTCAAATGGCAGTGTTTCGCCGGTGCGCATACCCACGGGGGCAGTTCCATCGACCATCTGGGTGAAGACCTTCTGGACATCGCCGCGGGTCGGCAACTCTCCACCGTCGCGTCGCTCCTTGATCCTTTTCATCTGATCATCGACGTCATGCGGGTTACCGTTTTGCACATAGCGAGCCGGGTTGACCTGATCACCAATCAGCCGCGGCGTCAGAATGAACAGACGTTCGCGCTGGCTCAGTTCACGGCTGCGGGACTGGAACAACAGCTTGCCGATGTAGGGAATGTCGCCCAGCAAGGGAATCTTGTGGACCTTGTCATTGGCTTCCAGCCCGTGGAAACCGCCGATCACCAGCGAACCATGTTCGGCGATGACGGCCTGGGTGCTGACGTTGCCTTTGCGCACACTGGGTTGCGTATCGTTGATATCGGAGATATCGATCTGGCCGTCTTCAATGTCGACAATCAGTTGCACCTGAGGCTTGCCATCGTGGTCCAGTGAACGCGGGATCACCTGCAGACTGGTCCCGGCGGTGATGGGCTCGATATTGGCGACGCGTTCTGACGTCGCCGTGATGTATTCAGTCCGGCTGAAGTCAATGACAGCCGGCTGATTTTCCAGGGTAAGAATGGATGGGTTGCCGATCACGGACGCTGAACCGTTGCCTTCCAGCGCATGCAACTCTGCAGAAAACTTGCCCGCGTTCTGAATGAACATCGTCGAACTGGTGCCCGCGTCGAACAGGTTGACGCCTCCGCCGACGCTGCCTGCGTTGAAATTCCAGCGACTGGAGAGCTCCGCCAGCTCGTTGCGATCAATGTCGAGGATCACCGCATCGATTTCGATCAGGTTGCGTGAGACGTCCAGTTCCTTGATGAGTTTCTCGTACATCGGCTTGCGCGACGGCAAGTCATAAATCAGTACCGCGTTGTTGCGCACATCGGCTGTTACACGAATGTTCGCGCGGCCACCGGAACGGCTTTTCCCGGATTTCTTGCTGCCGCTGCCATAGCTCAACACCCGATCAAGGCCCTGTTGCAAGGCGCCGGTATCGATGCCGCTGGAATCCAGAGGCAGGCTTTGAGTGTCCGCGTCGCCACCCGCGAGTCCGGCATTTGCGCCACCGTGCCCCAACAGGTTGATGCCATTGATGGCTTCGCCGCGAGAACGCGTGTCGAGCAAATCCTGAAGAATGCTGGCGACACCCGCTACCGTCAGTTGTTGATCACGATAACGAATGGTCCGGTCCGACGCGTTGGCGTATTTGAGCGGAAACACAACAATGTCTTGCTTGTCGCCCTTTTCCGGCGTCTCGACTTTTTTGCTGTAGTCACGAACCAGTTCCACGTATTTTGCCGGGCCGCGAACCAGCACCACACCCTCGTTAGGCAGGACGCCCCAGCCAAAGCGTTTATCCAGCAGGCCTACATCGGTCAACGCCGTCTGCAAGTCATCTACCGCATCGGATGAGACTTCTACGCGCGCCGAGGTGTGTTCGCTGGACGGGCTGACGTAGAGCGTGTCGTTATAGACAAACCACTGGAAGTGGTATTCCTGACCAAGCCGGTCGAGAAACTCTTCCGGGCTCTGGGCACGAATCCGGCCATCGAGCGTTCCTGGAATGGACGGCATGTCCAGCGCCATGCCGAACTCTTTGGCAAAGTCAGCCAGCGCCGTGGTCAGTTCAGTCTGCCGGGCGTCGTAGGCGTAAGCCGTGTGTTTCCAGGCTTCGGGGGTGACCGCCCATGTAACAGGGGTCAACCCGATCAACAATAAAGGCAACCACATCAAGGCCTTGCGCATTTCAAACTCCCGGTTGCCGGTGATTGAGGGTCGTGCGCCCGGATATCGCGGGCGTCATGTCGCCAATGGTGGTCTGCATCAGGCTGAGCAAGGCCGCACGCTGATTGGCCAGGCTTTCAAGGCGATCGAGTAGATCGGCGAGGTTGCAGGGGTTGGGTATCCAGGTGACCAGGACTATGCAGCGGGTCTGCGGATCAATGGCGAAGGCGCCATCACAGGCACACGCAAGGCTGGCACCCCCGTGGCTGAGCAACGCCTCGATGCGTTGGGAGTCATTGGCATCGTAGGGATCGAGCAGCTCAATGCTGCAACGTATTCCATGACCAACCACTTCCAGGCGGACGTTGGCGTCGTCGACCCAGCAGTCCAGCGCAGTCGCTGGACGCTGATCACACCACTGGCCGACGACCTCAGCGAACTCACTGAAATCCATCGATGACATTTTTGGTCATTTTGTAGCCGGCTTGCTGGCACTGATCAGCGATGTTGGAACTGACAGCGGCTTGCTGACTTGCCTCACCGAAGGCATCAATGTCATCGGCAGTGAAATGTCCGTTGCCACCCTCAAGCACGTCATCCACGTCGGACAAGGCGCGATTCAGCGTGCTGTCGAGGTTATTTTGCAGAGATTTGAAACTTATCATGTCCTTTTACTCCAGCAGGAAGGTTCAAACCTTGAGTGGAGCAAACGGCTGGAGCGGTTCCATTTTCGGCGCAAGAGCCTGTTTCAGGCAGACGAGTCACGGCCTGCCAGCCCGTTGCGCAGCGTCGCCCAATCGATGTCGAACGCGCCATTGGCATCGCTCAGACGCAGGCGTTCGGTGGTCAGCGATGCGTCGCGCTTAAGCTGCCAGTATTGGGCAAACCGGCTGTCAGCCAGCCACTCGGCGACCGGCTCGGCCATGTCGGGATGAACGCTGAGGGTCGCCACCGCTTCGTTGAGCTGACTGGCCGCGAGATTTTTCACCAGTGCCCTGGCGCGCTCGGCCAGCGTCGTGTCGTCAAGCAGGTGCCGAAGCGACTCGCTGAGCAATTCCTCTACGGCAGCCATTGCTTGCTGCTGTAACACTTCACGCTGCACCTGCAGTTCAGCGAGGAACGCATTGGCGTTTTCCCAGAAGCTGGCCAGCGCCTGCTGATGCACAAGGTCGGCCTTCTGTTGTTCGAGAACCAGCATTTGCTCTGCCTGGCGCTGCGCGTCGGCTAGAACATCACGAGCCAGCAGGCTGTTGGCAATGTCTTCACGACGCAGCACAGGTTCAGGCAGAAGCGCAGTGGCAGTCAGCGTAATACTGCGTTTGGCGAGCATGGGGAATTCCTGATACAGAGCGAACCGGATCGAATTCAAACCGCCGTGACACGCCATAAAATGGCCTGCCACATCGTCTGAAGTTTATTCTCGGGTGCCTCGCACGGGGTGTCGGGAAGCTCATCTGGCGCCCAGGCCAGACGCAATCGCGACCAATACTCAGGCCCCAGCCAGGCCCCCAACAGCAAGCGAGGGTCTTCGTTGGCAAGTTCCAGCCAGACGCCGGGACGCAGCGCTTTGGTCAGCGCCCAGCACCATTGCCCGTCAGCGCCATCGCTTTCATTTCGGCAAAAGCAGATGCGCCGGGCCAGATCCAGCGCCTGCTCACGCTGTAAAGGTGTCAGCGCCAGCCAGCGCAACACCGGCTCAGCAGGCATCGGCGGTTGATCGGGTTCAATGCCGACACTCTGCAAAAATAAGCTGTGACGACTGGCTATCAGCCCATCACAGTCACTGAGTGTCAGGCCGCAGTTCAAGGCAAAACGGCTTTGCCAGTCCGGATGCGCAAACTGCCAGGGGTTGCACCACCATTGAACCCAGTGGTCCTCGGCAATCAGCTCCATCAGGCACGCGCCGGTACGGTTGAGCGACTCCGCGCGCCGAACCCGATCCGACGAAGCAGCGCGGCACGCCAGTCACTGCGCAGCAGCAGCGCAATAATCAGCAGCAATACGACAACACCGGCCGGTACCAGCCAAAGCATCAGGTGCCAGAACGGCAACTCTTCGCTGTCGAGCTTGAACGGTCCGAAGCTGGCCCATTGCGTCGTTTCCTGAAACTCGGTGGCCGGTACAAAAACGATGGAAAATTTCTTCGATTCTGCCGATTGCGCAGACATGCCGGGGATGCTGCTGGCGACCATCTGCTGAATACGCCCACGCACACTGTCCGGGTCCAGCGCAGCCGAGTGCTTGATGAATACGGCCGCGGAAGCAGGTTGCACCGGCTCGCCCGGAGCGATGCGCTCCGGCAGCACCACATGCACTCTGGCCACGATGACACCGTCTATCTGCGACAACGTGGCTTCAAGCTCCTGAGACAGGGCATAGATGTAGCGGGCACGCTCTTCGAGAGGAGTCGAGATGACCCCTTCTTTCTTGAAGATGTCGCCCAGACTGGCTCGCGACTGGCGTGGCAGGCCGGCAGCGTTAAGCACACGTACGGCGCGGTTCATGTCGCTGGTTGCGACCGTAACCACGACACCGGTCTTTTCAAGGCGCTTGCGCGCATCGATGTGCTTATCCGCAAGGCGTGCAACCACCTCGTTGGAGTCCTGCTCGGACAAGCCAGTGAAAAGATCGGTTTCATCACTGCACCCGCCAAGCAACAACATGCAAAACAACAGCAGCCCTGCGCTCAGAAATTTCACGAGAACCTCTACTGCAGGTTGGTCAGCTTGTCGATTGCCTGCGCAGTCTTGCTGACGACTTTGGTCGTGAGCGCTGTCTGCAGCGAGCATTGCGACAATGTGCGAGTCATCGCCGCGATATCCAGTGCCTCTCCGCTGCCCGAGGCCTTTTTCATGGAGCGCATGGCTTGCTGGGACATTTTTTCGGTTTCGCCCAGACCGCCGGAAATCGCGCTGGCGATATGCTCGGAAAGCGGTGCACCGCTTGAAACATTATCCGGGCGCGTTGCGGCGGTGAAGATATCGACATCCGCCTGGGGAGGTTCTGAAACGAGCCCTTGTGGCACATCCTGCCCAAGTTCCGGCGAGATGTTTTTAACATTACCAAGGTGGGAAACGGTCACTTGAGTTCTCCGTCAGGCGGGTATCAGTCAGGCAGCAGCCTGGTTTTTAGTGCTTTGCAGCAGCATGTTGACCAGCAGCAAGGCAACTTGAGCAGCGCTGGACTGCACGCCGGTCCCGGTCTGGCCAGCATCCTGAAGCGTCGCTTCCAGACCTTTCTGCAACAAGCCACCGAGTAACTGACCCAGGTCCTGATTCGGCTGTTCGCCGCCAGGCACAAGGGCAGTATTGGCGGTGCTCACAGGTGTTCCCAAGCCGCCACCGGCCAATACCGATTGCAGTCCCCGGTCTATCAGCTCACCGATCAACTGGCCAACATCACCATTGGAATTGCTGTTGCTGGCGGGGCCGGTGTTAGCGTCGATAAGCGGATCACCCAGTGAACCAGGCGAATTTTCCGTATTGCTCACAGGGCTGCCCAGGCCACCACCGCTGCTATCGCCATCGCCCGCCAGACCGCCGGCTGCATTCTGTTGACTGCCCAATTGCTGGCCGATGATGTCGAGTGCCGAGCGGAACTGCGCTGTTTCGTCGCCGTCGAGGAAGTTATCTTCCTTGAGTTCGTTCACCCACGAACCCGAGTCCGGTTTGGGAAACTGTGCGGGGTTGTCGTCCATGAACTCCGCGATCTTTTTCAGCATCGGCATGTCGTCCTCGGAAAAACGAGTTCCGTCATCCTGCTTGGTCAGAAGATCATTCAGCATCGACTTGGCCAGGCCATTGAGCACCTGTGTCATCAAGTCGGGTTGTCCGGTATCCGAGGCGTTGTCGGCAGAAGCGCCAAAATTGTCGCCCAGCTTTTCGTGGATAAGCGCGTCAAGCGCAGCCTTGATGTCCTCGAGGCCGCCGCCAGCCTTGCCACTTGCGGCCATCGCTTTGCCGAGCAACTTGCCCAATGGCGAACTCTCGTCCAGTTGACCATTGTGAGTCAGCTCCTGGGCAAGCTGCGCAATCACTTCCTGAAGCGCCCGGCTGGATGTACTCGGCCCGGTTGTCTCGGTTTCAGGACGGATCACAACGAGCGCCATCGCCGGGCTTTGCAGCGTGCTGCTGTTAAGACTGAGACTCTGCATCACAACCTCCTCAAAGTAGCAGCCCCCTCTGTGTGAAGGGGGCATTCAAGAAATCAGAACTGGACGACCGAGTTCCGGATCTTGCTCGCAACGATTTGGTTGGAAAGGGCTTCTTTCTTGTCTTCGAAGCCCGCCAGCATGCTCGTCTCACGCAGCAGGCCGTTCTCTTCGTTCGCAGTGCCGTCAAGCTCGGAGCTTTTTGCATCACCTTTACTGATGCTCGAGCGGGTAGCGTCGATACTGTCAGTGCTGCCCGTGTTTTTGGTCAGTGCAATGTTGCGGTCGGCGCTGCTCTTGACGCTGTTGATACCCTGCGCAGCGCCACCCACTGTGTTAACGACACCGCGACCCGCGTTAGTCAGAGAACTTATGATGCTCATAACGTGATACCCCTTGGTCTGTACCAGCGTAATTGCTTGGTACAGATAGGTGGTAACGACCCTTAAATCGGTTCCAGCGCTCTGCAAAAAATCAGATCTGCAACTCCTTGATACGTCGATAGAGCGTGCGGCGTGGCATGTCCAGCTCCAGGCCTGCCGCATCAATGCAGTTACGGTGGCGCTTGAGTGACTGTTGAATCAGGGCCTTTTCAATCGCCCTCAGCTGGGATTTGAGCCCACAGGCCAAGTGTTCTTCACTCTGCGGGGCGACACCCAACACCGGGAAACCCAATGCATGGCGCTTTGCAGCAGCCTTGAGTTCACGGATATTGCCGGGCCACTCATGCCCCAACAGCACCTGCTGAAGCAGCGGACAGACATCGGCAAAGGCGACGTCCAGTTCTTTGGCAGCCGCGGCCATAAAGCGCTTGAACAAGGGCAGAATGCGCTCAGGCTGTGTGCGCAAGGGTGGCAGCTGGAGTGTCAACACGTTAAGGCGAAAGTACAGATCCCGACGAAATTTCCCCTCCTCGACGGCATCATCCAGAGACGACTGGGCCGAAGCGATCACGCAGACATCCAGCTTGATCGTCGATGTCGAACCCAGTCGTTCCAGTGCTCGGGTTTCCAGCACCCTCAGCAGCTTGGCCTGCAGGCTGAGCGGCATGCTGTCGATCTCATCCAGATACAGCGTTCCGCCTTGTGCCGCTTCGATGTAGCCGACTCTGGAGCGGTCAGCACCGGTGTACGCACCGCTGACCACTCCAAACAGCTCACTCTCTGCCAGCGACTCCGGAATCGCAGCGCAATTCATCGCAACCAGGCGACCTTTACGGCCAGACATTGTGTGAATGCGCTGGGCAATAGTGTCTTTGCCAGTCCCGGTCTCGCCTGACAGCAACACATCGATACCGAGTTGCGAAATGCTTTCAGCGACGATCCCCAGATTTGGAACACGCTCCTCGTCCAGGTCGTCATCAAACCCCTCATCAAGATCCATCACATGCCCCCCGAGACATCAGCTTTTTGGACTCCAGCCGTTGCTGCGATCTATGCAGCAACTCCCAACTCCTTCATGCGGTGGTAAAGCGTACGTCTCGGCAGTTCGAGCTCCTGAAGCACGGCGTCGACATTGTGTCGATGCCGTTTCAACGCATCCTGAATAAGCATCTTTTCGATCACGCGCATCTGCATGCGCAGACCTGTCACCGGATCGCGCGCATCCATTGGCTCGGCCCCCAGCAGCGGGAACCCCAATACAAACCGCTTGGCTGCGGATTTCAGTTCGCGCACGTTGCCCGGCCAGTCATGGGTGAGCAGGATCTGCACACGACCGTTGTCCATTACAGGAACGGGACGTTGGAACTCAGCGGCAATCTCCTGGGTGAACAGGTCGAACAATGGCAGGATCTGTTCGCGACGTTTGCGCAAGGCTGGCAAGTGAAGCGTCAGCACGTTGAGCCGAAAAAACAGGTCGCGACGAAAAAGTCCTTGTTCCACCAGTTCATCCAGAGGGCGCTGGGCGGAAGCAATCACGCGCAGATCCAGTGGAATGAATTCGGTTGAGCCCAGCCGCTCGACCCCCCGGCTCTCCAGAACGCGAAGTAACTTGGCCTGGAGGCTAAGCGGCATACTGTCGATTTCATCGAGGTAAAGCGTACCGCCGCTGGACGCTTCGATGTAGCCCTCGCGAGCGCGGCAGACACCGGTAAATGCGCCATTGACGACACCGAATAACTGGCTTTCTGCCAACGATTCGGGGATGGCGGCGCAGTTCATGCCGACAAAGGGCCCGGACCTGCTGGACAGCTCATGAATGCGATTGGCCAGGGTGTCTTTACCCGTCCCGGTTTCCCCGCACAGCAGTAAGTCCATATCAAGAAACGCGCTGTTCATTACAATTTGATGACCAGCGGATAATGCAGTTACGTCCCAATACTCTCGGACGCCCTTATCAATGTCTGTGCTCATCGATCACTCTCACTGTGGGTGGCAAGCGGACTATTAATACCACCTCTTACAAGGCACACATATAGTAATTTAGTTCCCCATGAAATGAGAAAAAGCTCACAAAGTTGAGAATTATTATCATAGTAATATCGTCATATGACGAGCAGCACCCGCATAGAGCCAGACTGTTGGGATGATTAGTTTAATCTATCGATACTCTATTCCGATCAAGCGCTTACCGCTCAAAAAACGCTAAAACCCCCGGCTTCCGGGGAGTTAACCGCACTGCCCCGTCCTGGACCCTGGCAAAAAACTATATAACCACACGGTTTATTATTAAAAAAACTTCACAGAAAAGTCACTCGACTCATAAAAATAAATTTAACGTTATAGGCCGTTTTACAAGGGCTCACTTAATAACGGGCTGAAAGAAATTAAAACGGGAAACCCATACTCAAGCAGTCCCCTTTCAAGGAAAATAAACTTAACAAACTACCCGACCAAAACGAAAAGTTCGACATTGAAACTTAACTTACTGATGGGGAACGGAAGACGTTACACGTAACGCTCGACAGGGTGACTCATGGGTTTTTATACATTCGGTTTTCCGAACGCCGCTCACCCTTGGCATGGAGGGTTACAAAATCCTCCCGGTTTTTGGGCTCGAAACTAGATAGCTTTTTGCCACCCACCCATTCGGCTATCCGAACGGGTGGGTTTCAAGGCATGCGGGCTCAAAATTTGATCGAAGAGATAGTTAACTGAAAGGATTCAGTGTAGGACAATCCGTCAATCGCAAGCTGTCACCACGCCAAAGGCGGTGACCATAACGAACGGTGATACCTCGTCATCACGGAAGAATGTTTCTAAATGTGTGTAAGCACTAGCTTACAAAACTTTAAAAAAGTTCAGCAAAAATAGTCTGCGAGCGTAAAAAGTTCATGGCTACCTGCCACGAACGAGAACAAAAACAAGGACGTATCAGCGTTGAAATATAGCGTCTTAACGGCGAGTCACACCGAAACGCCAACAAGAAAAAGCACCAAAAAAGGGCATTTTTCAGGTGATTTTGCTATACATCCGGCTTTAAAACCGCAGGTTATTAGCGTGACCCGCTGGCATAGACCACGATACGCGGGCCGCTTGGCAGCTCGCGCGGGCCCGTACGATCCTCGATATCATCACGCCTGCGAGGCGACGAGCGGTCATCCACGTAGCGCCCGACTTGTACCACGCTAGGCACCGATAATGCCTCCCTTGCCGGTGTCCGCGGGGTCATCGGCGGCTCTTTATGCTCGACAGCCGGTACCAAGGGTGGTGTTTGCGGCGCAGAAGACTGCTCTGCTACCCGCATGGGTTCCACTGGGTTGGGCACAGGTGCCCGTTCAGCTACCTCAACCGGCTGCGCTGGCCTGGGCACCGGCGTTCGCTCGACCACCCTCACCGGCTGTGCCGTCTGGGGTAATGCCAAGTGTTCGACCACAGGCTTATCAATGCGCTGAGGGGTGCCCGTAGTCACAGGAGATTCCCCGGTTATTCGCGCGATACCGGCTGTCAGCACTTGCTTCTGAGTCTTGGGCAACAGCAACCGCCCTGGTCCATCTGGCGTTTTTTTGCGCAGAAACGCCGAGTTGAGTCTCAGCAACTGGCCCTCATCCACACCCGCAGTGGCCGCAAGCTGGGTCAGGTCTACCGCATGGTTGAGTTCGACCACATCAAAATATGGCGTATTGGCGACCGGGGTGAGTTTTACACCATAGGTAGCGGCGTTGCGCACGATCAGCGAGAGCGCCAGCAGCCTGGGCACGTAATCCAGGGTTTCCCTGGGCAAATTCAGGTGCCAGTAATCAACAGGTAGTCCGCGCCGCCGATTGGCCTCAATCGCCCGGCCGACTGTGCCTTCGCCCGAGTTGTAGGCCGCCAGTGCCAGCAGCCAGTCATTATTGAACTGATCATGCAGGCGGGTCAGGTAATCCATCGCTGCCTTGCTTGAGGCCACCACGTCACGGCGAGCGTCGTACGTAGCGCTTTGATAAAGATTGAAGCTGCGCCCGGTAGAAGGCATGAATTGCCACAGGCCAGCCGCCGCAGCCGGTGAATTGGCCATCGGGTTGTAGGAGCTTTCGATCATTGGCAACAGCGCCAGCTCCAACGGCATGTTGCGCTCGTCCAGGCGCTCGACAATAAAATGCAGATAGGGGCTGGCCCGGACACTTGCCCCACTGATAAACCCACGATTGCTCAGCAGCCAATCGCGCTGGCGAGCGATACGCTCATTCATACCCTGGCCATCGGCCAGCCTGCTGCGTTGCGCAACTCGCTGCCACACGTCCTCGCCGTTATAGACGGGCAAATCGGAAATTTTCTCTGCCGCCCGCGCACCTTCCTGATCATCTCCTCCCCAGTAGACCAGGCCCGTAACCAGCCGCGGATTGCGTTCCTGCCGGGGTGCTGAGTAGTCCACAGACTGACAACCCACACACAGCGAGCCCAGGGCGAGGACAGCGATTTGAATAGCGCGAGCCAGCAAGCGGGGGCTCGATACGATGGAGGCAACGGCGGGCATGGGAGGAATGTCCTGAACGTGTCCATCCTACGTGGCACGTTCACTGTTACGGTTCCCTTTGAAACCGATATCAGCCGCGCCAGGCATCTTGCTGAATCATTTCAGCCATAAGTATTTGCGATGGAACCCTCCATTATCAGGTGCCACTCAGCCAATGAATGAATTTCCAAGCTTTGCATCAGGCTGTCATCAGTGGCACATGGAGAGGGAGATTCACCGTGCATTCATCATCGATCCACCGCAACACCGGGAGCATCATTCAGCCGCCAGTCCCGGCAAACACGAACGCTGCAACGGATCTACAGCAAAAAATCGAACAACCCAAACAACGCTCCTCGCACTCACTGAGCAGTGTCGGCAAGCGAGCGCTGAAGAACGTCAGCAAACTGTTCCAGAAATCCAAGGCACCGCAGCAGAAAGCGGCCACGCCTCCCACCGTAAAAGACGTCAAGCCTTCACAGCCCACTTCAAATTCGAAGACAGCCAAAGACAAAGCGCCTGTATCTCAGTTATCGAGCAATAGTCTTGATGACCTGGAGGATACGCGCCAGCCAGTGACGCGTGCGGGGCATAGCGGCGCCAGCACTTCCGGCACCAAAGCCCAAGACCCGGACGAGCCGGCGACGCTCCAGAGTTCTCGGCAATCGATGATGACGCGCAGCAACGGAGGCCGTTTCGAGCTGAAAGACGAAAAACTGGTTCGCAACTCAGAGCCACAAGGCAGCATTCAACTGGACGCCAAGGGAAAGCCTGACTTCTCCACGTTCAATACTCCCGGCCTGGCCCCATTGCTGGATTCCATTCTCGCCACCCCCATGCAAACCTACCTGGCTCATCAAAGCAAAGACGGCGTGCACGGCCATCAGTTGCTACAGGCCAACGGGCACCTGCTGCACCTGGCGCAGGACGACAGTTCGCTGGCCTTGATCCGCAGCAGCAAAGAAGCACTGCATATAGAAGGAAAGAAACCGCCAGCGGTGAAACTGGAGCGTGAAGACGGCAACATTCACATCGACACCGCCAGCGGACGCAAGACTCAAGAGTTGCCCGGCAAGGCGCACATCGCTCACATCACCGGCGTGCTTCTCAGGCACGACGGCGAGCGTATGCGTGTGCATGAAGACCGGCTCTATCAGTTCGACCCGCTCAGTGCTCGCTGGAAAGCGCCTGAAGGCACGGAGGACATTGCTTTCAATAGTCTGGCCACAGGCGGCAACGGCTCGGTCTATGCGAAAAGCGACGATGTGGTAGTCGACCTCACGAGCCCTTTCATGCCGCACATCGAAGTCAAGGATCTGCAGTCATTTTCGGTGGCACCGGACAACAGAGCGGCATTGCTCAGCGGCAAGGAGACTCAGGCGATCCTGCTCACAGACATGAGCCCGGTGATTGGCGATCTGACCGAGAAGAAAACAAAAGCGCTCGAACTCGACGGCGGCAAGGCGCAAGCGGCTGCGGTCGGCCTGAGCGACAACAAGCTGTTCATAGCAGACACCCAAGGCAGACTTTACAGCGCGGACCGTAGTGCATTTGAAAGCAATGACCCGCAATTGAAGCTGACGCCCGATCAGGCAAACTTTCAACTGGCAGGCCTGCCGCTGGGTGGCCACGACAGCGTCACCGGATTCATCAACGGGGATGACGGCCGTGTGCATGCATTGATCAAAAACCGCCAGGGCGAGATTCACTCCCACGCACTCAATGAGCAGGATTCAAAACTGGAAAGCGGCTGGAACCTGACCAATGCTCTGGTACTGAGCAACAATCGCGGGCTGACCATGCCCCAGGCCCCCACCGCCGCTGACCGGCTCAACCTTGATCGTGCGGGTCTGGTTGGCCTGAGCGAAGGACGCATTCAGCGCTGGGATGCGACGCCCGAATGCTGGAAAGACGCCGGTATAAAAGATATTGACCGCCTGCAACGCGGTGCCGACAGTAACGCCTATGTGCTCAAGGGCGGCAAACTGCACGCGCTCAAGGTGACTCCTGAACACCCCAACATGGCCTTTGACCACAACACAGCGCTGGCCCAGACCGCGCGCTCGACAACAGTCGAGATGGGCAAGGAAATCGAAGGCCTCGACGACCGGGTGATCACAGCCTTTGCAATGGTCAGCAACAAAAGCTTCGTCGCCCTTGATGACCAGAACAAGCTGACCGCCCACAGCAAGGATCACAAACCCGTCACTCTCGATATCCCCGGCCTGGAAGGCGATATCAAGAGCCTTGCTCTGGATGAAAAACAGAACCTTCATGCGCTCACCAGTACCGGCGGGCTTTATTGCCTGCCCAAGGAAGCTTGGCAATCGACAAAGCTGGGGGATCAGATGCGCGCCCGCTGGACGCCGGTTGCCCTACCTGGGGGTCAGCCGGTCAAGGCACTTTTCGCCAATGACGACAACGTGCTCAGCGCCCAGGTCGAAGACGCCGAGGGCCAGGGTCTGATGCGGCTCAGTGCAGGCAAATGGCAAGCTTTCGAGCAGCGCCCGGTAGAAGAAAACGGTTTGAATGATGTGCACTCGCGAATCACGGGATCGAACAAGACCTGGCGAATTCCAAAAACCGGGCTGACGCTCAGAATGGACATCAATGCATTCGGGCGCAGCGGTGTGGAGAAATCCAAAAAAGCCAGCACCCGC
The DNA here is from genome assembly GCF_002699855.1 of Pseudomonas amygdali. Taxonomy (GTDB): domain Bacteria; phylum Pseudomonadota; class Gammaproteobacteria; order Pseudomonadales; family Pseudomonadaceae; genus Aquipseudomonas; species Aquipseudomonas amygdali. The sequence goes on from NZ_LKBW01000261.1 coordinate 29,756, forward strand.
GAATTCATGCGCGCCAACGTCTACAAAAACACCGCAGAAGTGCCCCGCTGGATGAAGAACGTTGGCAACAGTATTCAACATCGCCACCACGGTCGTCTGGGTCTGAATGAGGTTTATGAAACCGAGTCCATGCTGTTCAAGCAGTTGGAGCTGATCAATGAGTCCGGCGGCTGGCCGCCAGCCCCGGGCAAGGATTTGAAAGCGCGCATTGCCGCACTGGAATCAAAACTGGGGCCTCAAGGCGCTACGTTGGTCAAGGAACTGGAAACCCTGCGCGAAGAGCTGGAAAATCACAGCTATACGGCGCTGATGTCTATCGGCCAAAGCTATGGCAAGGTGAAAAACCTCAGGCAACAAGATGGCATTCTTAACCAGCACGGTGAGTTGGCCAAGCCGTCGGTGCGCACCCAGTTCGGCAAGAAACTTGCTGAGCTGGGCACAAAGCTCAACTTCAAAAGCTCTGGACATGACCTGGTCAAGGAGCTTCAGGACGCCTTGACTCAAGTTGCTCCGTCTGCTGAAAACCCCACCAAAAAGTTACTCGGCACGCTGAAGTATCAAGGGCTGAAACTCAGCCACCAGAAAGCCGATGTACCCTTGGGGCAGCGCCGCGATGCCAGTGAGGAGCATGGCCTGAGTAAAGCGCGTCTGGCGCTGGATCTGGTCACGCTGAAAAGCCTCGGCGCGCTGCTCGACGAGGTCGAACAGCTACCGCCGCAAGCCGACATAGATCCGTTACAAAACAAACTGGCGACGCTGCGTGATGTGACTTACGGCGAAAACCCAGTCAAGGTGGTTACAGACATGGGCTTTACCGATAACAAAGCGCTGGAAAGCGGTTATGAAGCGGTCAAGACATTCCTCAAGTCATTCAAAAAAGCTGATCATGCGGTGAGCGTCAACATGCGCGCAGCCACAGGCAGCAAGGACCAGGCGGAACTGGCCGGGAAATTCAAAAGCATGCTCAAGCAACTGGAGCATGGCGACGATGAAATCGGGCTGCAACGCAGTTACGGACTGAACCTTACCACCTCGTTCATCATTGTTGCCGACAAGGCCACAGGAATATGGCCAACGGCAGGTACCACCGGCAACCGTAACTACATACTCAATGCCGAGCGTTGCGAGGGCGGCGTTACCCTGTACCTGATCAGCGAAGGTGCGGGAAACGTAAGCGGTGGCTTCGGTGCCGGCAAAGACTACTGGCCGGGCTTTTTTGACGAAAACCATCCTGCTCGTAGTGTCGACGTCGGTAACAACCGCACATTGACCCCCAACTTTCGCCTGGGCGTGGACGTGACAGCCACCGTCGCTGCCAGCCAACGTGCCGGCGTGGTCTTCAATGTTCCGGATGAAGACATCGACGCATTCGTCGACGACCTGTTTGAAGGCAAGCTGAATCCATTGCAGGTGCTTAAAAAAGCAGTAGACCATGAGACCTACCAGGCTCGGCGATTCAACTTCGACCTTACGGCGGGCGGAACTGCCGATCTACGCTCTGGGATAAACCTGACCGAAGACAGAGACCCGGATGCCGATCCCAATAGCAATTCGTTCTCTGCGGTGGTACGCGGCGGATTCGCGGCGAACATCACCGTTAACCTGATGACCTACACCGATTACTCGTTGACCCAGAAAAACGACAAGACCGAGTTGCGCGAAGGCGGCAAGAACCGCCCGCGTTTTCTCAACAACGCAACGCTTGGCGGGCAGCTTCGCGGGCAGATCGGCGGCACCTACACGGCCCCCACAGGCACACCGGCCTCCGCCCCGGGACCGACGCCCGCGTCACAGTCAGCCGCCAACAATCTGGGAGTAGCGGTAAATTTCAGCGTAGAGAACAGGACTGTCAAACGGGTCAAGTTTCGCTATAACGTCGCCAAGCCGATAACCACCGAAGGTTTGGGCAAGCTGTCTAAAAGCCTCGGCGAGGCATTCAAGGACAGCACGACCAAAGCAAAACTGGCCGAACTGGCCGACCCGCTGAATGCGCGTTACGCAGGCAAGAAACCGGATGAGGTTATTCAGGCGCACCTCGACGGCCTTGAAGAACTGTTTGCCGACACTCAATGGCAGAACGACAAGCAGTACAAAGCGCTTCGTGGTCTGAAACGCGGGGCGGTCGAGCATCGGGCATCAGTCAATAAGCACAGCGTGATGGATAACGCACGTTTTGAGACCAGCAAAACCAACCTCTCCGGCCTGAGCAGTGAAAGCATACTCACCAAAATCATGGGCTCAGTGCGTGAAGCGAGCGCCCCCGGCAATGCGGCCAGGGTTGCCGAGTTCATGCGCCAGGACCCGAAACTCCGCGCCATGCTCAAGGACATGGAGGGCAGCATAGGGACACTGGCGCGCGTACGGCTGGAACCGAAGGACTCGCTGGTCGATAAAATCGACGAAGGTAGCCTGGACGGCACCATGACCCAAAGCGACTTCTCCGCCCTTCTGGGAGACCGCAACCAGATGCGCATCAAGCGCCTGGTGGTATTCCACACCGCGACTCAGGCTGAAAACTTCACCTCACCCACCCCCTTGGTCAGCTATAACAGCGGAGCGAATATGAGCGTCACTAAAACGCTGGGGCGCATCAACTTCATTTATGGCGCAGACCAGGACAAACCGATTGGTTACACCTTTGACGGCGAGTTGTCGCGGCCATCGGCGTCGCTCAAGGAAGCGGCGAGCAAGTTGAAGCAAGAAGGGTTTGAACTGAAAAGCTGAAAACGCAAACAGTGAAAAAAGCGCCGCTTTTACGCGGCGCTTTTTTATTCAAGCCTGTAGAAATGCGCGAGCCTCACGAGCCTGGGAAATGAAGCCGCGAGTCACGTCGCAGAACGCCGGCTCATCGAGCGATGCCAGTTCACGCTGGGCGCATAGACGTACATCGCCCTGATCGACAGCAAACCAGCAACCGTGCAAACGGGCGACGTCGAAGTTCAGGCTCAACAGGCGCTGTAGATCAGTGGAACGCTCCGGACAACGGCCTACTCGGCAATGAAAGACGACCATTTCGCTGTGCTCGGGCAATTCGATGACCGCCGCTTCGTTGTTCTGGCCGTCGTAAAGGGCGCATACGCCATTCTGCAAGGCCAGTGATGTACCGAGTTGGACGCCCAGAGCGTTGATGAAGCGGGCAAAATCGGGTGTCGGGTTTCTCATCGTTATAGTCCTTTAAAGTTAAAGCAGTCTGAATCAGCCGGACAGCAGACAGGTACGGACTGTGCCCGGCGTTGGAATCAACGCGGAGCGAGCAAGCCTTCTTCGAGCGCCCGCAACTGCTCGTCGTCAAACGGAACGGAGGGTGCCGGCCGCTGCACTGTGGGGCTGGATGGCGGCGTTGGGGCCGTGTTCCGGAGCTCGTCGACGGACCCGCGAGCTTCAGGCGGTTTTGCTGGCGTAAGCGCAGCGCGTGCTGACGACACGCCGTTCAGCGCACCGTCTGCCAACACTCGAACCGTGTCCACGGCGATCTGGGTTGGCAGCTGCAACGCGCCTCGGCCCATGTGATAAGCGCTTTCCATAGCCCTTGGAATACCGCTCAACGTGCTCGGCTGGAAGGTATGTGGCAGCGATGCCCTGTTCGGGTGGCGGATGTTGTTCAAGGCTGTTTCGGTACGATCCAGCATCGGCGTTGCGCCTCCCATCCCCGCATCCTTCAACGCCTTGGCTTCGGCGGTGACAGACTGGTTGGCGTAACGCGTGGACAGATAGGAAATCGAGCCCTTTGCGGCCAGAGCCATATTGCGCAGGATATTCCCCGCACTGAGCGTACCCCGCGCGCCTTCCGGCTGGGCTGTCACGGGCGGCAGTGCCGAGGTCAGCGCCGAGCTCTGAATACCCGATATTGCCTTGCTGTAGAACGTGGTACGTACCGAGGCTTCGCGCAGGTCCATACCTTTGGCCAGGTCCTTTTTCAGCTCTGTCTCGGCTCGGTCTGGCGTGACTACCGGAATTTTGCGCTCTGCGGGATCGACATACGTCGACTTCAACTGCAAAAGCGTTTGCGAACTGGCAGACACCGCCCCGCCAAAGCCGGATGCCAAGGCTCTTGCACTCAGCGTCTGACCATTGATCTGGTGTAAATCGTTGAGCATCTGGCGCACGGCCTGTGAACCACCAAAGGCACTGTAAGCCATCAGTTCACCCACCGGATGGGTGGACGAACCCTGGACCTTCTTCTGGTTCAGCACCGCGCGTTCGCCCTTGACGAAAGCCTTGTCCTGAGCGATTTCCTCGGGCGTTTTTCTGATCAGCTCACCGTGCTCGCTTTTCAGTTCGAAGGGGTCAGGAATCACCGAATTGGTATCGATAGCCTTGAGTGGCACCATGTTCAAGCGCTCGTTCAGGCCAGTCTTCTGCAAGGCAGCCTGAAACACCGGTTTCACTACGCTGTTGACTGTCTCGTGGGCAATGCCCGCGACCATTCCGGTTATCGCCGCCTTGAGCATGCTGGCGTCGCTGCTGGTCTCAGGCACCTCCTCTCGCAGCTTGTCACTGGTAGACAAACGCACATAACCCAGGTGCGTCATTGACGACATGAACTGCGGAACCGCAGCCGCAACAACCGGCCCGGCACCTTTCCAGCCGCCAACCGAGTTGCGGGCAGTGACAAGATCACTGACGACGGTGTCCAGTTGTGTATGTGCGGCGACCGAAGCAAGGCGTTTGGCCTCTGGCGACTTGACGAAATCGGCGTGCAGGCCGACCAGAGTGGTTTTCGCATCAACCAGCGCCTGTCTGTTAGCGTGCAAAGCGTCCTTGGCGCCCTCTTCGGCACTTTGCAGGCTCACATCCAGTGCAGCGATGTGATCATCCAGCGACACGATGCCTTTGCTCAGCCCTTCGCCGATTGCCTTGCTCGCACGACCGGCGTACTCGCCAACGGCTGTCTGACTGACGGCAAGAGTCGCCCGATCCTCGTTGGCATGCGGGCCTGTCTTGGTGGGCGTAGCGTCATGCATCAACTGAAAGTGCTCCAGTTGATCGGCGACCGATTGCGCGAAGCCCTTGATCAGTTGACCGACTTCGGCTTTGTCGGGGGCCTGACCCGGCTGGGTAAACTTGTCCAGCAGTTGTTGCAAGTCCGAACCATGAAACTGCTTCAGTTGATAGCGCTCAGGGGAGAGACGCTCGGCCATGACTTCAAAAGGCAGCTTTTCAGCTTGCAGCAAGCTGCCAATCAATAACGCGGCACGCGAGCTGATCATCGGCGCGCCGCTGACCGGAGCCGTCGCAGGCTCAGCCTTGAAGGCCTGCAAAAGCTGCGTGTGTCGCGCCGCAACATTCAGCCGCGCGGCACCGGTAGCCGAGCTTTCTGCTGCGTGCGGCCTTGCCTGATGGGAGTCAGCGGCGGATTCATGCCTGGCGTCACTGCATTCGGGTGAGCGGTCTGGGCGGAAATAGCATCGTGCTGCTGGTTTATCCGGGCCAGCTCGATGCCGCCCGATCCACCGATTCGCGGAGTGTTCATTGAAACCTCCCTGAGGCCGACAGGCTCTCGCGTTTGGCTGCCGTGGCAACAGGCTGCTCAACCGGGGCACCTGCTGTTTTGACCCGCCCGATGAACCCATGCTCGCGCCACTCGTTCGCCAAATCAGCGAACGACTTCATCAACAGCAGCACGCCTTCGGCAGAGGCTCGCTCCAGGCTCACGGAACCCATAAGCAATACCCGACTGGTCTGAGCATTCCAGGAGAAAACCGGGCTATGGGCACCCGAGAACATATGAAAATTAATGTCCATCAACGCCAGCAATGCAGCGTCACGATTGCGTGTCGGCAACGCTCCCATGTCGCCGTAAATCAAAACAGCACGGCCCTCATCGCGATCCTGATACTGAAGTGTGAAGTCCACTTCGCTGATTTTGAAATTGGCAGACTCGTAAAAACGTTCAGGCGTGGAAATAAGGCTGAGCGCGCAGATTTCATTTATCAGGGTGTGGTACGAGTCATTATTGTTCATTTCACGGCCTCTGAGTGCGATATGAGACCACACCGTTTTTCTGTCGGTGTGTTCCGCACTGAGTCGAATGTAAAGGCGTTTTGGTTCCGTGTGCTCGTCAAGCGCACCAGGGATGGCGTATTGAAAACATCGCCATCAATAGCGGCGAAACGGGAACCGCTCACCTCGCTTTGCCACTCACTTCGAGCGACATCTGGCGAATTCCTCGTCGACCTATAGAACTGACAGGGACACGGCGACCGACGCTGGTAAATCCGGAAGACGACGCTGGTTCATATGTCCACCCCATCGAGGTAAAACATCATGAGCATCGGTATCACCCCCACACCCTACCAACCCACGTCAGCCGCGCTGGACTTCTCGGCGCTGAGTGAAAAAAGCCCGCAGACAAACACCTTCCACGATGAGAACGCCCCACAGGCCGTAGACGCTGGTGCCATGCTGTTCAACAGCGCCGCACCGAAAAACGTCAGTTTCGGGCAACCTGACAACAGCGTGCAGAGCCCGCAGGATGCCAACAACACAGCAAACCCCGAGTCCAACCTCATCAAGCTGTTCAGTGCATTGATTGTTTCACTGCTGCAGATGCTCATGAACCTTAATAAAAAACAGGACACAGATCAGGACTCGAGCGAGTGGCAGGACCCTTTTCAGAACAATGGCGGGCTCGGTGCGCCTTCAACCGATAGCGGGGACAGCGGTGACGGCAGTACGCTAGCCGCAACGGGCGATGGCGGTGGCGATACGCCGACTGCAACAGGCGGTGACGGCGGCGATAGCCCTGCACCCACTGCAACAGGTGGCAACACGCCTTCTGTCGAAGGCAGCAGCGAGAACGATGGTGGCGTAACACCGCAAATCACACCGCAACTGGCCAACCCCAACCATACCTCAGGCACGGGTCCGGTTTCGGATACAGCGGGCGCCAACGACCAGGCAGGCAAGGTCATTGTGGTGAAAGACACCATCAAAGTCGCTGCCAACACAGTCTATGACGCACACGGCGCAACCTTCACCGCCGACAAGTCGATGGGTAACGGAGACCAGAGCGAAAACCAGAAGCCTTTGTTCGAACTGGCAGAAGGCGCCACCTTGAAAAACGCTAACCTGGGTGAGAACGAAGTGGATGGCATACACGTGAAAGCCAAGGACGCCCAGCAAGTCACCATCGATAACGTGCACGCCGAAAACGTCGGGGAGGACATGATCACCGTCAAGGGCGAGGGAGGCGCAAAGGTGACCAATCTGCAAATCAAAAACAGCTGTGCTGAAAACGCAGACGATAAGGTTGTCCAACTTAACGCGAACACTCATTTGAACATCACTGGTTTCGAAGCCAACAATTTCGGAACGCTGGTTCGCACCAATGGTGAAAAGCAGTTTGATGACATGAATATCAAGCTGGACGGTGTAGACGCTAATCACGGCAAGTTCGCACTGGTAAAAAGCGACAGCGAAGACCTGCAGCTGGAGACCAGCAACATCGCCATGACCGATGTCAAACATGCCTATGATAAAACCAAGGCCTCGACCCAACACACAGAGCTTTGAATCCCAACCGGACAGCTGGAAAAAAGGGGTGGCCTCACTCGTTGAGCCCACCCCTTTTTACCGTCTAATTGCAACTTACAGTTTGCTTACGACCGCCCAGGCTGAAACGGTGTTTCACTTGGAGAAGCCGCAATACCACCCTCTTCGATATCCGCTTCACGAGCGGGACGATGACGCAGGTTATTGACCGTGTTGCGCAAGCTGGCACCGGTATTGACGAGCGCTTCCCCGCCTTTGTCTTTGACGGTTTTCGCCAGTTTTACGGTCTGGTCGGCGACATAACCTGTCGTACTGGACGCAGTCGACTTCACCGTGTCCTGTATGAACGACTCGGCTTTTTTAACCGCAGGGTCAGTCGCCAGTGCAGCGGTGGTCCAGCCTGCGAAAACGCCTGCCGAACCCGCCAGGTTGGTCAACTGACTGACCGCAGCACTGGTCGCCGGATGGGTAATGTTTTTCGTCGCCATCTCCTGCAACTTGCCTACCCCTGCGAAACCGCCCGCCAAGGCAACACCGTTTTGTACCAGACCGGTTGCCGAGACCAGACTTCTCACCGCCTTGAGCCCGTCAGTCGCGATGTCCAGTGGCAGGCCGGCCATCCGCTTGCCAGCGTTAAGCGCCGCACCTGAGTAGCTGGCCGACTTGATCGCGTTGTAAGCATCGAGCCAGTCGGTTTCTTCATTCAGGTCAGCCTTGGGCTCTTTATCCTTCAGGCCGAGCACGAATGCACCACCACGCAGGTGATCGCGCGACTGCACACTGAGCATGCGGTTGCCAAAGCCTGCGTTGGCAGCCAGACCACCCGCCGCCGACACGCTGATGTCAACAGCACTCTGGACTGCTGGTCTGGACGCCAGTGCCGGCGCCAATACCGTGCGTACTGCGTTGCGCGCCGAGTACGTTTGCACCGCAATCCCCATGTCCACAACCTGCCTGCCAAGCCCTGGCGAGTGGCGTTTCACGGAAGTAGCCATCGCATCATGGATGCCTGTCCGGCGAGGTGCTCAGATAATGCAGATCACCCGTCGCGCGATCCATCATCTTGGTGCCCACCTGGTCCATCGCTCCCGACAGCGCCCCGGAAATAAACGGGGTTAGCGGCTTGAGTGGAGCAGGTAGCCAATCGCCCTTGTTAATCGCCGGTTGCATGTACTGAAGCACCGAAGCCGCGGCAAATGGCGTGGCCCGTAACGCGCTTGATGCCGTAGTCGCCAATCGGTCGAACTTTTCCGCCTTGGCAAATGTTTCTCCGATGCTTGCACGGGTTTCGCCCTGCTCGCTCAAACGCCTGGCGCGCGCATCGATCAGCGCATCGATCTGCTCGTTATGAGCATGAATGGCAGCGTGGTCCTCCAATGAGTCGGTCAACGGCAATTTGTGTGCAGCGAACACATGATCCTTCAGGTAATCAGTAATCGCATGCAGATTGTCCTGCGCACCGGAGCTGACGGACCGCACAGAACTGGAAGCAAGAGGCGCGTCAGACGCGATTCGAAAGCTCTCCATCTCGATACCGGGCGGTTGTGGGGCGGATCGGTTGATGTGCATGGAAATTCCCTCTCGGTCTACGGAGTTTGAACAGCAAAACGCTGAGGCGGGCTTGTCCGGAACGAGTAGTTGCGCGAAAGCAATGCAGCGAAGTGTCGATCAAACAACGCCAGAAACAGCGAAACGTCCGGCTACCCGCCAATTGAACAGGATCGACAAAGGCTGTGTGGTCCCGGATCCGTTGACGGTTCCAGTGCATGACCTGTGCATGCCGAACTCAAAGGCTCCAGCCGAAACAGCACAGCAAACCGTGTTGAAGATTACGCACCTGGAAATTAAGCGGGCTTTAAGGCAAGCGGCGTAAGTTCGCGGCATAGCGTGTTCAATGAACATGCACAGCCTTTTCCAACCCAGCAAGGGAGTGCCGTAATGACGGGTCTTTTCGAAAAAAAATGGCGGTGCATCAGTAGAACAGTGACCTATGTTGGCTGGTCGCTGTTCTGGCTTCTGCTCTGGGACCTGGCTGTGACGATGGATGTCATGCTGATCGAAGGCAAGGGCATCGATTTCCCGCTGATGCCTCTCACGCTGCTTTGCTCGGCATTGATCGTGCTGATCAGCTTTCGCAACACAAGTGCCTACAACCGCTGGTGGGAAGCGCGTACGTTGTGGGGCGCGATGGTCAATAGCTCACGCAGCTATGGCCGCCAGGTGATTACACTGATTGAAGGTAATACCGATGATCGCAACAACCCGGTGAAAGAAGGGCTGTTTCATCGCCACGTGGCCTACCTGCGGGCACTGCGGGCCCATCTCAAAGGCGATGTCGGCACCGCAAAACTCGACGGACTGTTGTCGGACGCCGAAATTCGTCGGGCCTCTGATAGCAATAACTTTCCCAATGACATTCTGAACGGCTCGGCAGCCATCATCTCCGAAGAGTTTGCAGCGGGACGCATCGACAGCATTCGTCTGGCACGACTGGAGTCGACCATGGTCGAACTGTCCAACTGCCAGGGCGGCATGGAACGCATCGCCAACACACCTCTGCCCTACCCGTACGTCTATTTTCCGAAGCTGTTCAGCACCTTGTTCTGCGTCATCATGCCACTGAGCATGGTAACCACCCTGGGCTGGTTCACCCCGGCGATATCCACAGTAGTCGGCTGCCTCCTACTGGCAATGGACCGTATCGGCACCGACCTGCAAGCGCCCTTCGGCAGCAGTCAGCACCAGATTCGCATGGAAGACTTGTGCAACACCATCGAAAAAAACCTGCGTTCGATGTTTAGTGCGCCGGAAAAGCAGCTGCTGTGGACAGGCTCGCAAAGCGAGGACGGTGATGCTTGGAAAGCGCATCGGCTGGCCGTTTGAGGGGCGGATATAAGCGCTAGCGGCCAACCCTGCAAATTTTCACAGCCCAAGGAGGTTTAGAGGCGTAGCGTCGATGATCATCCCGTCGGCAGGTGCGAGGCCGTAGCCTGGGATGAGCGGCACATCATTGACTGCCAAAGCCGAGCTGACAGGAACGACGGCCTTCACCCCGTACTCTGGCGAAGGTCAGGGTGCCAAGCCATAAGCTTCTGACGCGGGGCCGCCGCCCTTGCCGTGAAGCGGGGCAAGGCATGCTGCAAGTTCGCTTTTGCGAAACGGCTTTGTGAGCCGCGGAAGATCCGGATCAAGGCCCTCACGTTCGGCATACCCGGAGACCAGAAGGACCGCGGTTCCAGGCCTTGAGGAGCGGACCACCCGGGCCAGATCGGTCCCGTTGATACCCGGCATGAGGTGGTCAGTGATCAGCAGATCAAATGCCTGCCCGTTGGCTATCAGTTGCATGGCCTCTTCACCTGACCCGGCCTCGATCACGCGGTAACCCAGCTCGGCCAGCATGTAACAGGTGCTTGCCCGTACCAGTTCCTCATCGTCGACCAGCAGCGCGATCCCGCGCGTCAATTGCGGCTCTGACGCCTCGACAATGTGCAAAGCCGCTGCTGGCACGGTCATGCTGCGCGGCAACCACAGCTCCACTTTCGTCCCGAAACCTGGCGAACTCTGAATCGTGAGAGCACCGTTCAATTGTGATGCCAGCCCATGCACCATCGAAAGACCCAGACCAGTCCCTTTGCCGACACCCTTTGTGGAGAAGAATGGCTCCACCGCTCGGCCAAGCGTGGCAGCGTCCATGCCAGTGCCCGTATCTGCGACGGTTAAACAGAGGTATTCGCCTTTCGGCAGCTTCGAACGATGCCCATCGCCTACCAGCACCGTACCGGCAGATATGCACAGGGTGCCGCCCCCGATCATCGCGTCACGCGCGTTCACAGAAAGGTTGAGAACAGCCATCTCCAGCTGGTTTTGATCGGCAATGGCAGCGGGCAGATTCTCTGGAGCGTCGACGACCACTTTGATTTTCGGCCCGGCCGTTCTGGCCACCAGATCGCCCATATCGCTCAGCAATTTGGCCACATCGACCGGAACCGTCTGCAAGGGCTGACGGCGCGCGAAGGCTAGCAGTCTCTGTACCAGCGTCTTGGCACGCTCCGCCGATTGCATTGCGCCCGAGATGAGACGTTGCTCTCGATCGCCACCCACGCCACGTCGCAGAAGCAGATCGAGCGTGCCCACAATGGGCGTGAGCAGGTTATTGAAGTCATGCGCAACGCCGCCGGTAAGCTGCCCCATTGCTTCCATCTTCTGGCTCTGGCGCAGCGTCTGCTGGACCTCCTCGCGCTCGGCGATGGCCTGGACAATTCGCCTTTCAAGGGTGTCGTTAAGCTCCCTCAACTCCTCCTCGGCAGCCTTGCGAGCAGTGATTTCGATTGCGGTGCCGGTGACGCGCAAACAGACACCGGCTGCATTGAACACCCCGCGCCCCTTTGCCGCGATCCAGCGAACGATGCCGTCCTCTCGGCCAACCGTGCGGTAGTCGACCTCGTAGAGCGCGCGACGCTCTGGATCTGCGGCCGCCAGGAAGGCGTCGATCGTCGCATCACGATCCTCGGGGTGCAAACCATCATAGAAATCTTGCAACGTGACCTTCACGTTAGCCGAGATGCCGAACATCGCCTTGGTTTGTGAAGGCCAAACCAGCGTGTCATGAACCAGATCCACGTCCCAGAAACCCACATCGGCGTGGTCGACGGCAAGACGCAATCTCGACTCGCTGATACGGATCGCGGAATCCGTTCGTGCACGGTGAACAATCAGTCCGACCGTATGAGCCACGAAGTTGATGATCTCAATATCCGCTGGCAATGGCTCACGCAGCTCACGGTGGTACAGGACGAACGCACCGAGCAGTGCGCCCTGCGCCGAACGGATAGGAACCGACCAGCAGACGAGCAGCCCATGTCCGACGGCCAGATCGCGGAACTCGCTCCAGCGTGGGTCGATCATGATGTCGGCCACTGCCATTAATGCGCTCTGGTAGCCCTGGAACGGGGCGACAGCAATGGCTTTGAGAGCGTCAGTGTAAGCGTCAGGCAGACTCGGGCCGGCACAATGCTCCACGTGATACATGTCTTCATCCAGGAGCACGATGCTCCCCACGAATCCCGACGTTGACAGCGCTTCCACTTCGCGGACGATTGCATCCAGGGTAACGTTCAGGGTTGTTACTTCTACAGCCAGCTCCAGGATTCGATTCTGAGTGGTCCTTAGTGCCGCCCCGCGATTGCGTGCCTGGGTCAGGCGCGCATTCTCGATTGCGATGGTTGCCAGTCGCGCCAGACTTTCCAACAGTTTGATCGTATCGGGATCATGATCGCGAACATCGGACCAGTAAGCGCCAAGCGCCGAGAACGGAACAGGTCTACCGATGGGCACCATCACGAGGCTTCGGACAAAGGTCGGCGCGTAAGCGTCCTGCGGGATGCGTGGATCGAGCCAAACGTCACGGATCGCAACCGTCTCACCATGGCGCATCGTCCAACCAGATACACAATGGTCAATCAGGAAGCTCTGTCCTTGCCAAAGGGGAGAGACCGCATCTTCGGCTACATAAGAACAGCGGCCTTCATTTTCTATGACGACCGCAATGCCCTCCGCGCCTACCGCAGCGCGCGCCGTGTCCCTCAACACAGCGACGACCTCCTCCACCGAGGCCGCACAGGTCAGTCTCTCGCTGGCACTCAGCACATGAGACAGGCGGTCATCACCGATCAGATCCTTGGGGACATTAAGCAAACGGATCTCCCAACGGCCGCAGAATCCTGTTCCGCGGCGTGGTTCAAATTGAAGGAGGAAAAGAGATACTGAAGCGCGACTCTCTTTTCACAGTTGTCGAATTTCAGTCTCTCAGAAAAACGATTATCAAGCATCACCGCTGCGGTATTTTGCGACCGGTAGCACTTGGCCATGATTTTTTCCCCGCGAAGGGCAGCTTTGGGCCGGCTGTGTTGAAAAAACTGGTTTTCTCAAACGGGCTGATCATTGGTCGACGACTTATTCAACAGAATCGGTAAAAAACTCTCTTTCGCAGGCGCGATCTTAATGTCCCAGGTTTAGCTGTCATTCAGGACTGCCGGAGTAGCAGCCGTCCCAGCCAACAGACCACCATCAATGTTGAACTCACTGCCCGTGATGTAGGTGGCGTCATCCGACGCGAGCAGCAAGGCCAGAGCGGCCACTTCTTCAGGCATTCCGAATCTCCTGAGCGGAGTGTCTTGAACCAGCGTGGTATGACCCCCGAAGGTTGGACGCAACCTTTGGAGGCGTCATGGGTAAATATACAGTGCAGGCAAAACTCGCAGCCGTGAAAGAATATTGTG